>NZ_LWBK01000028.1:0-40975 GCF_001614195.1 Bacillus sp. VT 712
GCTTCTTTGTATAGGAATTTAATTGATAGCTTTCAACCAATTCCTCGAGTTTTGTGGAGAAAATCGGTGAAAACCATTGTTCAAATGATGTTTTTCGTGTAAACTTATCCATGCTTATTGTCCTTTATTTTGGATTTGGATGGTTTATTACCACCCAACCATTATAAAGGATTTTTTTGTGCATGAATAATATTGCAGAAAATTCAGATTTATAAAGGGCTTTGAATTATTTTAATGCGACGCTAGTGGTAATATATATATTGAATTATGTCATGTATATGTTACAATTAAAATGGAAGTAATTGGTATATAGTTAAAAATAATGTGAAGTTATTTCGAGTTCAAGCAGATTTAACTCAAAGTGAGTTGGCTGAGAAGGTTGGCGTAACAAGGCAAACGATTAGCCTAATTGAAAAAGGGAAATATAATCCAACTTTAAAACTATGTTTAGAAATTTGTTATGCAGTCGATCAAACGCTTAACGATGTTTTTTGGGTAGAAAGAGAGGGCTCCAATGAGGAAAATAAAAGATGAACGCCTTATTGTTCAAAACTTAAAAAATATTCGAGTGGCTTTTATCATTCAAACATTAGGGATTTTATCCTTATTAGTTTATGACGGGTTACAAAACGGTATTTTACATGCTTATGAAAACCCCCTTTGGTTTATTTTTATTTTAACGGCTGTTGTATTAGGTTACTTAAATTTGAAGATATTAGTGGATGTTTATGACAACAAACGTGAAAATCTTGTTCCTTATTATATTATTCCCCTTGGCAGCTTCCTGCTTGGAGGAGTGTTTACACTAATTGTGACAGCTGGTCCCGATGGAAATCTTCAAAGTGGATTGCTAGTAGGAAGCGTTGTAGGACTTGTGTTTTTTCTAACTTTTACATACGGACACTATTTAGTAAAAAAGAGAAATGAAGAGTAAAAGAGGCGGAGACATAAGTCTTTCGGTTAGCGATTTATCGGAACGATTGAGAGATAATTCGGAAACCAATTTAAAAAAAGAGTGGAATGGCACGAACGTGTTCTTACAACCTAACGATGTTAAAACAGTCATGATTCTTCTTTGAGAAGGGATCATGACTGTTTTATATTTCAGCTTGTTTTTTTACAGGACCTTCTAAAATTGTGTCGAAATTAAGATTGTGAAATTGTGAACAAACTTTAACAAAATGGTGAACAGTATGGTCAACTATAAAAGAAGTTTTTATACTAGGAACTACAATCTGCTAAGAGAAGAGAAAATTCTCTTCCTACATAAAGGAGGAAATGTTTGTGTTTGAGTATGATCCGGTCTTGTATAGTCGAATCTTAACCGGTTTAACACTAGCTGTGCATACGATTTTCTCAACATTAGGAGTCGGGGTTCCACTCTTAATTGCACTTGCTGAATGGATAGGAATTAAACGAAACGATGAACACTACCACTTGCTCGCTAGAAGATGGGCACGCGGATATATCATCACGGTTGCTGTCGGAGTTGTGACAGGTACAGCGATTGCACTGCAGCTGAGTTTGCTATGGCCAAACTTTATGCAGGTAGCTGGTCAAACCATTAGCTTTCCGCTCTTTTTAGAAACATTTGCGTTCTTCTTTGAAGCTATTTTCCTCGGAATTTATTTATATACGTGGGATCGCTTCAAAAATAAAATGTATCACTTGCTGCTGTTAATTCCAGCTGCGCTTGGTGCAACCGCATCGGGTTTCTTTATTACAACGGTAAACTCATTTATGAACGCACCGCTGGGCTTCACATATGAAAACGGCGTGCTTTCAAATATTAATCCGATTGCGGCTATGTTCAACCCGGCGACGCCGACAAAAGTGTCGCACGTTTTATCCTCGGCTTATTTAACGTCTGCGTTTGTGCTTGCAGCTATTGCAGCTTTTGCAATTTTACGAGGACGCGATCACGTTTATCATAAAAAAGCGCTGCATTTATCAATGGTCGTTGCGTTTGTCTTTGCCATTGTAACGGCACTTGTTGGAGATTTGTCAGGCAAATATTTAGCAAACTATCAGCCTGAAAAACTCGCAGCGGCTGAATGGCATTTTGAAACAATGGAAGAAGCTTCGCTAATTTTAGGCGGTATTTTAACCGAAGATAACGAAGTGAAGTACGCGCTTGAAATTCCGTATGCGCTCAGTATTTTAGCTCACGGAACTCCGGGAGCTGAAGTCATTGGGCTTGAAGAATACCCTAAGGAAGATTGGCCGCCACTTGTTGTTCACTACATGTTCGACTTGATGGTTGCAATTGGAATGGGACTTGCGTTCATTTCATTTATTTACATTGTGATGAAAAAGAAAAAATCATGGAATCCGCTTAACAAACCGCTTCTTAGCTTAATAGTAGCCGGTGGGCCGCTAGCGATGCTTGCGATTGAAGCAGGATGGTTCTTTACAGAAGAAGGACGTCAGCCTTGGATTATTCGAGGCGTTATGCGTACAGCAGAAGGAGCAACAACGTCTCAGCACGTTGATGTTATGCTTTATCTGTTCGCTGCTTTATACGTCATTTTAATTGTATCGGCCGTGACGGTTCTTATTCGTACCTTTAGAGCAAATCCTGTCGAAAAAGAATTGAAAAAACGCGGGATTGAATAGGGAGGACTACTATGAGCTATGAAGTAATTGGTATCACGGTACTATGGACATTTTTATACGGTTATTTAATCGTTGCTTCAATTGACTTTGGAGCAGGGTTCTTTAACTACTATGCATCGGTGACAGGGAAAGGACATGTTGTACAAAAAGTAATCAATCGTTACTTGTCTCCGGTATGGGAAGTAACGAACGTATTCTTGATTTTCTTCTATGTTGGATTAGTTGGTTTCTTCCCGTCTCTTGCTTATTATTACGGAACGGCACTGTTGGTTCCTGGAAGCATCGCAATTATCTTAATTGCGCTTCGCGGTTCGTACTATGCGTTTCACCACTATGGAAACAAAGGGCGTCTAGGCTATCAACTTTTATACGGAGCAACGGGACTTTTAATTCCGGCTTCACTTTCCATCGTCTTGACGATTTCAGAAGGTGGTTATATTAAGCTAAACGGCACGAATGTTTCACTTGACTACGGGGCGTTGTTCACCAGCTTTTATTCATGGGCCGTTGTGCTTCTTGCAGTGGTGAGCGTTCTGTATATTTCTGCTTGTTTTTTAACCTTTTACGCGCACAAAGCAGGAGATGAAGGGGCATTTCGCATTTTGCGTAAATACGCATTGTTTTGGAGTACACCTACGATTTTGGCTAGCTTCCTTGTCTTTTGGGCCATGTCAGATCATAACAGTGAGCACTTTGCGAAAATGTTAAATGTATCGTGGCTGTTTGTTTTGTCATTCTTGTTCTTTGTCGGAGCCGTTTATTTTATCTGGAAGAAAAAGCGTCTTGGTTTATCATTTATCTTTGTCATGCTGCAGTTTGCCACAGCATTTTACGGGTACGGAGCGGCGCATTTACCGTACTTACTCTATCCGCACGTGACGATTTATGATAGCTTCACAAACGATACAATGGCCATCACGCTTATCATTTCCTTTCTTGCAGGACTATGCTTGCTCGTTCCATCATTATACTTATTGATGCGACTGTTTCTATTTGATAACGAGTACGTGCAGGGTAAGAAGTGAAGGAGGGACGAAATGTGAATACGTTTTTGATTATGATAGCACCTGTGTTGCTTGTGGTTGGTGCAATTGTGTTTTTGTTCATCTGGGGGGCAAAAGGAAAAAGCCCTTATCAGTAAGTACTGCTAACTAAACGTAAGGAGACCGATTGTGTATGGAACTGCTGAGAAAACGAGCATTTGCACATAAAAAAATGATGATTCCGCTCATCCTATCATCGTTGCTAAACGGTGTGATGTTAGTTGGCCAAGCATATTTCTTTGTGTACATTGTCGACCAAATCTTCTTGAAGGACGCGTCGTTTCAAGACGTGCTTCCTTCTTTTATTTATTTATTAATTGTCTTAACTGCTCGGGTGCTGTTTATCTATCTATCAAGAAAACTAGGAATTAAGCTTGGTGAAAAAGTGAAGGGTGAAATCCGAGAAGAGCTTTTTGAAAAATATGCAAACAACCCTTTACAAGCTTCGTTAAGCGGCCAAACGGGTAAAAAAGCGAGCGTAGCGATGGATGCGATTGATGAAGTGGATAACTACTTTAGCTTCTATATTCCGCAGGTCATCCAAACGAGTATTTTGCCGCTTATTATCTTACTTGCCGTGTTTACGCAGCACTGGTTTTCAGGATTATTAATGATGATAACCGCACCATTTTTCCCGATTTATATGATTGTGATCGGGTTAAAAACGCAAAAAAAAGCGGATGTTCAAATGGAAAAAATGACGGCTTTTTCAGGTCATTTCCTCGATGTTCTGCAAGGATTAACGACGCTGAAGCTCATGCGCAAAGCAAAGGTGCAAAAAGACAAGATGAAAGAGAAAAGCTTTGAATTTCGTGATGCGACAATGGATGTTTTGAAAACAGCATTTTCATCTTCTCTGGCACTGGAGTTTATTGCGATGCTAAGCGTTGGTCTCATCGCCTTTGAGCTTGGCCTACGCCTTGTTGTATTTGAAAATATTACGTTTTTTGCATCGTTTTTTATTTTAATTCTCGCACCGGATTTTTATCTATCGCTTCGAGATTTAGGTAGTGCATTTCACGCTGGAAGAGGTAGCATCGGGGCAACGAATAAAATCAAAGAAGAGCTTGAAGCTTCCGAACACGGAGTGAAGTGGGGAAATCATCGAGTAGAGCAAGGGCAACCTGCTCATATCGTGCTGGATGATATTCATTTTTCTTATCAAGAAGGAGCATTTTCATTACGTGACGTTTCGTTAATCATTAAGCCGTTTGAAAAAGTAGCGATTATCGGTCCAAACGGATCAGGAAAAACAACGCTGCTTCGATTGATTTCGGGTTTAATTGATCCAACAGAAGGACAAGTAGTCATTAATGGAAAACAGCGAACTGACATTAGCGAAGCGGATTGGTTTGAATCTATCAGCTATATTTCTCAGCACCCGTATTTATTTTCCGGAACGATTAAAGAAAATATTTGCCTTGGTACACAAACTCAAGTGACGGAAGCAGAACTTATAAAAGCAGCCGAAAAAGCGGGGCTGTTACCGCTTATTCAGTCGATGGAAGCGGGCTTTGATACGCTGATAGGTGAAGGGGGAAGAGGCCTCTCTGGCGGTGAGAAACAGCGCCTTGCACTAGCTCGTGCATTTATTAAGCAGCCTTCTCTCATTGTATTTGATGAACCGACAACTGGTCTCGATTTAGTAACGGAACAAATTCTACAATCATCCATTAAAGAGCTAAGTGAGCGAGCAACCATGATTACCGTTGCTCATCGACTTTATACGATTCGAAATGCGGACCAAATTGTTTATTTGCAAGACGGAAAAGTCATTGATTCAGGAACGCATGATGAATTAATGACGCGCATTGACAGCTACCGCGACATGATGCAGGCGCAGCAAGGAGAGGGTGTTAGATGAGAAATTTACTGACAATCAGCACAATTGTACTGAAAGAAAAAAAGGATATTGTATATACGACGATATTCGGTGTACTAGCAGGGCTCATCGGCATCTCTTTATTCGGTGCAAGCGGGTATGTCATCTCCAAAGCAGCTCTTATTCCACCGCTGTATACGTTAACGGTTATGCTTGCGCTTTTAAAGCTGTTTGGTATTGCAAAAGCTGTAACAAAATATGCGGAGCGTTATTATTCACACCGAGCAACTTTTACGATTTTGGGAAACCTGCGCGTACGCTTTTTTGAAAAATTAGAACCGCTCATGCCTAGCGTACTTCATCAGTACCGCAGCGGGGATTTACTAGCACGAATTGTTGGAGACGTAGAAAATTTACAAAACTTTTTCCTGCGGGTATTCTATCCGCCAATCGTTTTTTTCTTTGTTTTCGTTAGCACCATTTTCTTTACATTGTTTTACTCAGTTTGGATTAGCGTGACCTTAGCTATTGGAATGCTCCTCACGGGGGTTGTTGTACCCATGCTTGCTGCGTGGAGGCAGCAGCGTTTAAAAGCATCTACTCAAGAACTCAGAAGTGAGCTATCAGCAGAAACAACGGAGTTTTTATACGGGTTTCGAGATTTAAAAGTTCATCAAAAAGTAGAAGAAAAGCAAGGAAAGCTAACTGAATTATCTAAGCGTTATTTAAGCGCTCAAGCAAGAAAGCAAGAAGCGGAAAACGCAAGCCAATCGTGGAGCTTAGTTATTTCCATGTTCGTATGCTGGGCCGTAACTTTATTCGGCGTCTATGACGTCACGCGAGGCGAGCTGGACGGGTTATTCCTAGCAATGCTTATTATGATTGGACTGAATGTATTTGAATATGCAGTTCCAATGGCTGCATTTCCGACTCATTTCGAGGATAGCCGTCGCTCTTCGGCGCAGCTGTTTTCTGTTATGGGTAACCAGAAAGAAGTAAAGAAGCCTGTTTCAGCTGTGCTTCAAGATGAACCGATGGACGTAGAAGTGAGAAATCTATCATTTGCGTATGGAAATCGCAACGTATTAGATGATGTCTCTGTTACGTTTTCAGCTGGCTCAAAAACGGCAATTGTAGGACCTAGTGGTTCTGGTAAATCCACTTTGTTTCAACTGCTCGTCAAGCTGTATGAGCCTACCTCAGGCACCATATCCATTAATCAAGAGTTCTTAACGAATGTTGAACAAGAAGATTTGTGGAGCTATACGAATGTCGTGATGCAGGAAAATCATTTTTTCTACGGGACGGTTCGTGACAACCTCCTGCTAGCAAATGATAACGCGTCTGATATCGAGTTAAAAGCAGCGTTACAAGCGGTGGAGCTACATGCGTATGAGCTCGATGATCGCATCTTAGAAAAAGGTGAAAACCTATCTGGAGGCGAGCGTCAAAAGTTAGCAATGGCTCGTGCATTTTTGAAAAAAGGCCGAGTTTGGCTACTAGATGAACCTTTCTCATCAATGGACTTGCTAACGGAACAAAAAGTGATTGCCGAGCTAACACAAAAAGCAAAGGACGCAACGCTTATCTTCATTAGCCACCGTCTTGCTGGCTTAGAGCGGATGGATCAAATTATTGTCATGGATGAAGGCAGAGTGGTTGAAGTTGGTTCGTTCTCTGAGCTGATGAGTAAGAAAGGTTACTTTTATCATTTAAAGCAAGTAGAAAAAAGCATTTTATTTTCATGATAAAAGCGTATCAGACCTAGCTGATGCGCTTTTTGTTATATTTGTCTTTACATATCGTTCATACTTCCTTAATGCTTCTATGGTAGCCTAACGATAACAGCATGAGGAGGGGATATGAAATGAGATTATTTCAACGTATAGCTATGCTTTTACTTGTAGGGATCTTATTGTTTACCACGTATCACCATGCTTTCCAAACGCATTTTACAGCCTCGTCTAATGATTTAATTCACGTGCAACTTTTAGGAATAAACGACCTTCACGGTCAGTTAGATCAATATCAGCAGCTCCAAGGTAAACGAGTAGGAGGAGCTGAGTATCTCGCTTCTCATTTGCAAGCATACCAAGAAAAAAATCCGCACACGCTTCTCGTTCACACCGGTGATATGGTCGGTGGGAGCCCTCCTATTTCTTCGTTATTTAATGATGAACCAACAATTGAATTTTTAAATTTGCTAAACGTTGATATTGGTACGCCAGGCAATCATGAATTTGATCGTGGAGTAGCAGAAATGAAGCGCTTAATTCATGGTGAATCCCCTCAGGAAAAAGGAAACTTTAAAGGAGCTACAGCACAGTACACCTCAGCCAACATTTTAGATAAGAAAACGGGTGAAACCGTGTTTCGGCCGTATGTCATCAAAAAAATAAACGGAGTGAACATGGGCTTTATCGGAGTTGTCACAACGGATACAAACGATTTTGTTTTGGCAAATAGTCGAGAAGAAGTAATGATTACCGATGAGGTAAATGCCATTAACAAAAGCGTAAAACAACTGAAAGAGCAGGGCATACGTTCTATTGTCGTCTTAGCTCATGTTTCTGTGCAGTCTGATCAAAATGGTGGGAATCCAAAGGAAGATTTAGCTGAAATGGCATATAAAGTAGATGACGAAGTAGACGTCATGCTAGGAGCTCATAACCATCAGTACGCTAATACCGTTGTCGATGATAAGCTGCTCGTTCAGGCTTACTCCTATGGAAAAGCTTTTTCACAAGTTGAGCTTGGGGTTGATAAGCGTACTGAAGAGATTGCTTACAAACAAGCGGAAATTGTACCCGTAGAACATGAATCCGTAAAGCCAGACCCAAAAGTAATGACGTTTTTACAAACGTATAAAGATCAGCTTGGTACGGATGCTGGTAAAAGCATTGGAACGCTTCCTTATCAGCTGACGCGTAAAAAAAATGAGCGAGCTGAGTCGCCTCTTGCTCAGCTTGTGGCAGAAGCAAGCAGAAAAGAAATGCAGGCGGATATCGCGCTTGTTCATCATGGGGGAATTCGAGCGAGCCTTCCGAAGGGCGACGTGACGAAAAAAGATTTGTATACAGCTTTTCCTTTTGAGCATCATCTCGTCAAGATTGAAGTAACAGGGGGAGACCTGTACGAAATTTTGGAACAGCAGTGGAGTGAAAAATATGATGCAGCTTTACAAACAGTGGGCATTACAGTGGAATGGAATGACTTAGCGCCGTTTGGTGAGCGGATTGAAGAGATTAAAGCAGAAAGCGGTGAGCCGATTGAACTGACTCAAACGTATACGATTGCTCTGTCAAACTATCTGCAAGAAGGTGGAGATGGCTTTTCAAAACTTACAAGTACGAAAGTTTTACAGAAAGGTCCGCTTATAGTAGATGCTGTAGCTATGCATTTTGAAGATAGCTATCCATTAGTTGTTCAGAAATGAAAAAAGCTGCCTCGAGGCAGCTTTTTCGGTTATATTTCAATTTTTAGTGCTTCTTGTTGCACTTCGTTTTCTTCCTGAGATAATTGACGAACTTCTACTTCTTTCATTTGATGTCCGTCCATTTCTTTTGCCGTGAATTCATATCCGTATAGAGTGACGGATTCATTTTCTTGAATATCAATGTTTTGAAGAAGCATCCATCCACCGAGCGTATCGATGTCTTCGTGCTCAAGTTGAATATCAAGCACTTCATTTACTTCATCAAGCAATACTTTTGAATTGAAGATAAAGTGTTGATCGCTAAGCTTTTGAACATACGGCTTTTCATCTGTATCAAACTCATCGCGAATTTCCCCAACAATCTCTTCTAAAATATCTTCAACCGTTACAATACCAGCTGTACCACCATATTCATCAATAAGCACCGCCATATGCGTACGCTGTTTCTGCATGGATAGTAGTAAATCTTGAATTGGGACTGATTCAATGACTTGAATAATTGGTTTCATATACGTTTTGACAGGCTGATTACGCACAGCATCGTTTAAGACCACATCGTTTAGAATTTCTTTGATGTTGACAAGGCCGATAATATTATCTTTATCCCCATCAATGATAATTGGATAACGAGTATAGCGATCTTCTACAGCCACTTTTAAAAATTCGTCAATTGTATCGTCTTCAGAAACAACGGCCATTTCAGTTCTTGGCACCATGATTTCACGAGCAACGCGGTTGTCAAATTCAAAAATGTTGTTTACATATTTATATTCAGATTGATTAATTTCGCCGCCTTTATAGCTTTCTGATAAGATGATGCGAAGCTCTTCTTCACTGTGCGCTAGCTCGTGCTCTGAGGCTGGTTTTAATCCAAATAAGCCTGTTAATAAGCGAGCTGAACCGTTAAGTAACCAAATGAAAGGAAACATGACTTTATAAAAGACAATTAACGGTGGTGCAAACAGAAGCGTCACCGTTTCAGCTTTTTGAATCGCCGCCGTTTTCGGTGCTAACTCTCCAACAACGACGTGGAAAAACGTAACCGACGCAAAAGCGATTACAAACGAAAGCACGTGTGAAACGGAAGATGGAACACCTAAGTCTGCGAAAACTGGATTTAAAATGCGCTCAACTGTTGGTTCACCTAGCCAACCTAATCCAAGTGCTGTAATGGTAATACCAAGCTGACATGCGGATAAGTATTCATCTAGGTGAGTCGTGACGGTCTTCACTGCGACCGCTCCTTTTCGACCTTCTGCTACGAGCTGATCGACACGAGAGCTACGAAGTTTTACAATCGCAAACTCTGTCGCAACAAAATAAGCAGTTAAAGCAATTAAAAAGGCAACTAAAATTAAATTAATGGTTATCAATGAACATACTTACTCTGCGTAAGCAAAGTAAGTAAACACCTCCTGTAAATAATCAAATTACGACAAGAGCATGAGAAGTGAGTGCGTGAGAGTGGCTCTAGTGATTGCTTAACAGAAGTTTTTTCACCGTCATTAAGCCTTTTATTCTTGACGCTACACTTTTTGTCGTCGTGTATAATGATGTTGTTATAAGCTCGTCTTTATGAAGGAGGGTCTTGTTTTCTATATGGGATGTATTCTCCAATTGTTGCTTCCTTTTTCTAAGCAAAAGCCCTTTTTGTTTTAAAGCTTCAATAAGACGAAGATGTACGAGTAATTCTTTTGAATAGTAATTTACCGTGCGTTTTGTTATAAATGCCATCTCTGCAAGCTTGCTAATTTTATACATCGCAATCCCATCAGAAAACCACCTCCCTTCAAGTAGTAATAGGAATAAATAGTATAGTCGCTCAAAAATTGATTTGAAAAATAGTATACTATAAAACTATGTTTGATGACAAAAAAACGATTGAACAGAGTGGGAAATTAGTTTAAACGATACGAACGGAAAGAGAATTTCCTAAAATAGTAAATGTGTCTTTTCTTTTTTTAGTTGCTCGGTTATGATGAAAGCAATGATTACATAGGAGGGCAAGGATGGAGTTTAAGAGAATTCACCATGTAGCAATCATCGCAAGTAATTATGAGCAATCAAAAGCGTTTTATGTAGAAAAGCTAGGAGCGCGTATTTTAGAAGAGACATATCGAGAGCATCGCGACTCTTATAAGCTAGACTTAGAGCTAGCGCCAGGAGTACAAATTGAGTTGTTTTCATTTCCAAATCCTCCAGCTCGTCCATCACAACCAGAGGCTTGTGGTCTTCGGCATTTAGCTTTTGCTGTTGAAGACGTGGAAGCAGCAAAAGTAGAGTTAGAGAGTAGAGGCATTGAGGTAGAACCGATTCGAGTGGATGAGTTAACAGGAAGGTTATTTACGTTTTTTGCAGATCCAGACGGCCTTCCGCTTGAGTTGTATGAAGAGAATGGGTATTAAAAAAGGAGCGGACGCCGCTCCTTTTTTTAGTGCATTAGTTTGAGATCAGTCAGAGGCCAATATTTCACATCGACTTCACCAACGATGTCTGAGACAGGTGTTAATCCGAAGTGTCGGCCATCGCGGCTTATTCTACGGTTGTCTCCGAGTACAAGGACGAATCCATGAGGAATGATGCCGTCATTTACGAGTTCTTCGGTAGAGAAGTTTTCAGTGAAGCGTTCGTATGTCGGGATATGCTGTAGGTATTTATGTAAGTGAGGTTCACTTACTTTTTGGTTATTAATATAGAGCTGGTCATCAATGTATTCAATCTTTTCGCCTGCAACACCGATTATTCTTTTAACGAGGTACTCGTCTTGGTCATGAGGAGAGTGAAGGACGACGAGATCGAAGCGTTGATAGTTGCTTAGTTTATTAATAATAATACGGTTGCCTTCTTGAAGCGTAGGATTCATAGAGTCTCCTTTAACGGTATAAGGCTGAAAGAAATACTGTTGCACAATAAGAGAAAAGAGAAGTGTTCCGAGAATGATGGAGCAGTAGATTATGATTTCTCGTTTTATGCGAGTTTTTCTCAATATAAGAGCACCTTCTTTTTTAAGTGAATCGTTTTGTTAAATCAAATAGAAAGAATAAAGAACAGAATTGATTGTACCATTGTTAGCTAAAGATTTCCATTTGTATATGCGTGTTATTCATATTTTCATAGGAGGGAAGACGCATGCAATGGGTCGTGATTTTCACTTCGAATTGTTCGCTTTCCACGTGGCTCGCGCCTGCCTTCCTCGTCATTGCGTTTCTGCGGGGTTTCAAGCCGTCTTGGTAATTCCGTAGGAGTCAAACATTTCCCATTTCACTCACAGGCTACTGACATAGCTAATACACCCTTTATTATAATAATTGGTTATAGGGGGTAAGGAGGAAAAACAAAAAACCCTGCCCTCCCGTAGTGTTGGGAAAGCAGGATTTTAGTATATCTCTATATTAAGCTGATGGTTCACCTTGCGTTGATAAAGGTTTTTCTAGATCAGCTTGTGGTTCTGAGTGAGTGGCTAGTTGCGTTTCTAGTTCGGCAATTCGTTTTGTTTGTTGCTTGTTTTTACTTTTAAGCTGAGTGATTTTAACAAAGCTTAGTGAAGCAGCGACGACACCACCGAATACAGCCGATGTTAAAATAATTAAAATAAGTGGCCAGTCTTGTGAGCCAAAGACATAGTTAAATTGAACTGGCTCATTGTTGATGACAGCTAAGATAGCAATAATAAGAGCGAAAATAAGACCTAAAATGAAAAAGCTTTGTCCTTTCATTAGGTGCACATCCTTTCTGAAGATAGATAAAGGAGCAAAATTAAATTTTATACTACCTTTACATATACTTAACCTATATTATTCAACTATAAACATTTTTTATTATAATTAAGTTTTAACAAAACACAATATGCAAAAACACCCGTCCTTTGTGTAGTTTAGGATGGGTGTTTTGCTGTTAGCTGATTAGAATGCTTGTAAGCTATTTTCTTCTAACCATTGTTTACGCTCTGCTGCATCTTCAAATAATGAGTCTGCATCTGTAAATTGTGAAGCAATCACATATTCAATTGTTGTTAATGGTGCTAGAAGTAGACGCCAGTTCAATACTAGCTCACCGTTTTCCATCGTTGCATATGTATCTTGCAGTTCCTTCCACGCTACAGAGTCAGGTGCATCTGCTGCTTGTTTTTTCACTGTTTTTAGTGCTTCGCTGAATTTTTCATTTGCTCGTCCTTGGTACCATTCTGTTAAAAGGTTTTGAATTCCCTCGTTTGTTTCTTGTTCAGACCAGGATGATGGCACTGTTGCGATAAATTTAGCACGGAACGTCATCTCAGGTTGCTCCACATTATCACGAACGATGTTTAAGCGGTACTGACGACCTAAATACGAAAATTTGTCATCGTTTTCAAAAGATGACGTCTTTGCTTTAGGTGCAGCTGGCGTTTTGTTCTCAGTTTTTGCTTTTTCGGCTTTTTTAGCAGCTGGTTTTTTTGCTTCGGTTGGTTGATTACCACCGTTAAGTTGTTTTAAAATCCAAGTCGCTTTACGAGAAATAACAGAGCGAACGTTGTGCTCGTTTAAGCCTCGTGGGATAATTACGGTTACCCCTTCATTGTCACAAATTTGGACCGTAATATCGGTTTTATTTGGAACGACTTTAATTTTGTAGTCAATTGTTTGATTGCCAATTTGATACGTATACATATAGTTTTTCGTGCTCCTTTCTACAAATCTTCATTTTATAAGCAAAGGTAGAGTTTGGTCAAATGAAAGAATAATCAGAAAATTATCCAAGGATTTAATTAAAGAATTACATTACGTTTTTTTTGTTAGTTTTTACGTAAAGAAAGGAAAATATTCTCGCTTTACTATGCATAGGTTAAAAAGAGTGACAAAACTGAAAAAAAGAAAAATTTAAAAAATACTCTTGCTAAATAGGAGATATTTGGTATAATGAAATCTAATTTAAAAAGTTATCACGAGTGGACGAGAGATCTGGCTCTATGACTCCACAGCAACCTACCAACGTAAGGTGCTCCTACCAGCAAAGCATTAGCTTTGGGTGATAAGACGGGTGAAAGCTCATTTTGCATCTAAAGCAAAATGAGCTTTTTTGATTTTATTAGAAGGAGAGATACGGATGACACAAACGATTATAAAGAATCATGAAGAAGTGCTAAACGATGTATTAAATCAATTGAAGGAGATTGATGATTTTACCTGTAGAAAGCTTGAGACGTTTTACGAAATTGTAGTAAAGAGCGGAAGGGATACGTATGCCATTGGAATTGACTGCAAAGTTATTGAGGGCTACACAGAAGAAGGTTTAAAAGAAGCTTGTATAGCAAAATTAAAGCGAGTTGGATGGCTGAAAGGTACATACGCTTAAGGTTGTATTCATATCAATTGCAGTCTTGTCTATAATCATGATAAGATGCTTATCTTCTCTCTTTTCTTTTTTCGTTGAAAAGAGATGATATTTGTCGAAATTTTCACACAAAATAACCGTTACAACTTGGTTGGAATTGTGGTAAGGTATAAAACAAGAATATTCTAACAATTTCAAAAGGAGGCTGAACATGGAGCTGTTAATTGAGCACGGAAATGACGAAGGTAGCGAACAATTTATTGATCGCGTACTAGACTTCTTAGAGGACGACGAATAAAAGCCTAGAAGATTGCTTCTGGGCTTTTATTCGTCGTAAACGTAAATGTATTGTAAAAGAGAAAAAGAGCTTATATTGAGTCAGAAAAGCATTATAAGCTTAAGGGTTATTTTATTAAAGATTGCTAAACTTTCGCCATTTCCCCCTTCACGCAATGAAATCTCATGGTATTTACTTTTTAATTTGAGGATGTGCTATTTTCGTCAATTTTATTTCCAAAGCAATAAAATTGACGAAAATGGTAATTTTTATGTTATGGATATATAGGAAATTAATTGTAATGGATGTAGAATTAAAAAGGAGGGGGAATTATATGAACGAGCTTTTTATAGCGGTGTTAGCACTTTTCTTACTATGTTTATCAGCATGTAGCAATTCACCGGAACAATTAGTGAGGGAGTTTAGTAAATATAAAGAATTAGAAGGATTAGACGTTCTGTTACAAACAACTCCACAACCTGTTGCAAACTCTTTATTAGCTTTTTATGAAACAATCGATCATAAATTTGGAGTGGTAGAATTTGATGGAGATAATAACTTAAAATCGGAAAAGAGAATTGAAAATATTACAATAAGTACACGGTGAAATTCTTAGATGATAAAGAGGAAGCAGTATACATTGAGCAAGTTGAATTTTATAATGTGACGTTAGATGAGCTTTTGAAAAAACAGTCAAGCACTGAACAAGTAGCTGAAGATAAATCAGAGAGCGAACTATATGAAGAAGAGAAAGAAGCTGATGATTTAAAAGCTCCTTCTGATCGCGGTTTCGTTGTTGGCCTCATCTTAATAGTGAGGAGCGTCTTTTTAGATGTGGGTGTGCTTTCAATTCAACTATACTGTTGGTTATCGGTTTAGGTACTATGGTGTTTTATGATGAAATCGTCCAGGTATTTCAAGCGATAAGAAAAGACTTTAGCCAAAAAAGCTAAAGTCTTTTCTTAGTTAAGAGCTAGGTGTTATTTCTTTGGGTGAATAGTCGAGTTCAATATGACGTTGAAGCAGAAGGAGCGCACCGAATGTTAATACAGCTCCAATTAAAAATGGATACATGCTGTTCAGTTCAAAAGCAAAGGCTCCCATCAGAGGCCCGAAAATCCTTCCTAAGCTATCCATTGATGAATTAATACCTGAAGCTGACCCATAGCCGATATTCGTTTTAAGGGTAATCAGAGCGAGTACACAAGGGCGAATAAGGGCATTGCCGGCTGTAAAGATGCAAAGGAAAACCGTTGCGTTAAATAAATTGGATGAAAATAAAATGGATGCAAATCCGACCGCTGAGACAATTAAACCAACAGCAATTAGCTTTTTCTCATTTCCTTGCTTAAATCGCTGTAAAACCCCGCCTTGAATAACAGCTTGCGTAACGCCACTGGCCATAAACATCCAGCCAATCATGGTAGGGGTTACATCAATGCGTTCGATTTGAAAAAATTGAAAAGTTGCTTCAAGGCCAGCTAGCGTAAACGTTCCAAAAAAGGAGAGTAAATATAAATACTTCATTGCGCCTTTAAAATCCGTGTTGAAATCTTGCAGCGTAGTTTTCTTTTCCTGAGAGACGCTTTCTTGCTGGAGCGATTCCGGTAATGCAAAGAAAGCATAGGTCGTCATAATTAGTGCCAATATCCCTGAAATGGTAAATGGGAAAAATAAGCTCACGGACGATAACAGTCCACCTAATGCTGGTCCAAAAATAAAGCCAAGCCCGATTGTCATTCCTAAAAGGCCCATTGCTTTTGTGCGATTTTCTTCCGTGGTAATATCAGAAGCGTAAGCGAATGCACATGGAATAACCGCTCCGGCAAATAAACCTCCAAGAATACGTGATATGTACATCAGAACGAGTGAGTCATTAGCGAATGAAAAAATAAAGAAACTAGCGCTAAATCCGATTAAGCCCGTAAGAAGAACGGGTCTTCTACCTTTTCGGTCAGATAGACTTCCCCAAAATGGAGCGATCAAGAAAGATGCGATAGAATAACTTGCCATTAAGAGTCCAAGGTTAACTGAGCTAGCTCCAGTTATGCGAATGACTTCTGGCACAATCGGAATAATAATGCCGAATCCGACAAAAATCATAAACATGATAAACATAAGCGTGCCAAGCTGTTTTTTCATATGAAGCTCCTTTCAATGAAGACGTTTTCTGTATATTCAGTATACCAAATAACGAAAAGGATTCCACTTAAATCCAACGTATCTCAAATAAAAAAGCGATGCATAAGCATCGCTTTTAGTGTGGTAAAAACACAAGTTGATATAAGAATAGAACAGCAAATACATAAACAAGGGGGTGAACCTCTTTTGCTTTACCTTTTACAATCTTCATTAGTGGATGTGAGATAAAACCTAGCGCAATTCCAGTTGCAATGCTTGATGTCAGAGGCATTGTTAAAATAACAAGAAACGCAGGGAATGCTTCATCAAATTCGCTCCAGTTAATCTTTGCAATAGAGCCCATCATTAAGCTACCTACAATAATTAAAGCTGGAGACGTAATCGCTGCAATGCCTGAAACGGCGCTTACAAGCGGGCTAAAGAACGCAGCAATAATGAATAAAAGAGCTACGGTTACGCCAGTTAAACCTGTACGTCCACCTGCAGCAACACCAGCTGAAGACTCAATGAAAGCAGTTGTTGGACTTGTTCCAAACATTGCACCAATTGATGTACCAAAAGAATCTGCAAGAAGAGCTTGGCGTGCTTTTGGCATATGGTTATCTTTCATTAATCCTGCTTGTTGTGCTACACCAATCATCGTACCTGTTGTATCAAAAATGGTTACCAGTAAGAAAGAAAATACAACAGCATACAAACCGTGCTGAATAACGTCACCAAACGCAGTTAGCGGATTGGTAATTAGGAGTCCTTCTGGTAGAGAAGGGGCAGACACAAACCCTTGGTCAAATGAAAGCTGACCTGTGAAAAGCGCGATAACGGCTGTAATAAGCATACCGAAAAACAATGCCCCGTTGATATTCATTGCATATAGCGCAATGGTAATGGCCAATCCCACTAAAGTGAGTACAACGCCAGGAGATTGAAGATCTCCTAAGCCTACAAGGTTGGATTCGTTTGCGACAATAATACCTGCTGAACGAAGGCCGACAAAGGCGATGAAAAGGCCAATACCAGCTGTAATTCCATGTTTTAAGTTGCCTGGAATGGCTTCGATTAATTTCTCACGAAACGGCGTGAGCGACAAAATAACGAAAATAATACCTGCGACAAACACGGCCGCAAAAGCAATTCTATAATCGATGTTACCGTGTGAACCGACAACAGAGTATGCAAAATATGCGTTTAATCCCATACCTGGCGCAATTGCAATTGGATAATTGGCGGCAAGTGCCATCCACAACGTACCAATAACGGCTGAAATGATGGTTGCCATAAATACTTGATCAAACGGTACACCTGCATCTGATAAAATTACAGGGTTTACAACCACGATATAAACCATTGTTAAAAACGTAGTAATTCCAGCTAAAACCTCTGTTTTAGCATTCGTGTTAGCTTCTTGTAACTTAAACATAAGTACCTCCAAAAATAACGAACATTAAAAGCAACATGATATATAATATTCGTTTTTAGAGATAAATGCAAGCCATTTAATTAAAAAAGAATATTATTTTACCTATGATTTCACAAGGTGGACTTTTGCCAGCGTGTATCATTAGTTTGTACGATTGCTAACAAATTAAAAGGCTATACAACAATTGGAAATTTCAGTTTAACGGTTAAACGCTGGTGGTAATAAAGATAATCCAGATAGCCGTTAGAGTGCCGAACTAGCTCATGAATGACAAATGTCCCAAGTCCTTCATGGCTTCCTGATTTGGTGGTTTTGTTAAACTGTTTGAATAGTTGATCCTGCAGCTCATTAGAGAGTGGAGGTGTGGAATTGGTCACTTCCAGTATATAAATTCCACTTTTAACTAGAGATTTAATACAAATATACTTCTCGTCTGTGCACCGTGCCGCATCAAAGGCATTTTCCAAAAGGTTTACCAATAGGTTCATTTGATTAAGCTTTGTGATAGGAAGCTGTGATAACGGGTTTTCAAACTGAAAGACTAGCTCAATGTTATCTTGGGCTGCTTGTTGTTTCCATTGATATAGCATGGAAGCGATATGTCCGCTTTCGCCTTGCATGTATGTATTGGTGTTCTGAAGTGCATCCACATATTGCTGCATATATGCATTGGCTTTTTGATGTTGCTTACTATCCATAAGGTAGGACACGGCGCTAATATGCTTCATAAAATCATGTCGCTCAGCCCGAATTTGTTGGAATACTTCATTTACTTTTGAGAGTTCAGCTGATGCTGCAAGTTCGCGTTTACTAATCGAGAATAGGTAATTATGTACGCTTGCGATTTCAAAGTAGTACATCAATAGCACAGCCAGTAATAGTAGGAGTAGTAAAGGTGAGTTAGTACACCACATGCCGCTGACTATACAAATTGAGAACGTGCATGAAATCCACGAAATAGGATGGGTAAAAGAAACTCGTTTCATGTACAAATATACGCTGCTCCACATGACTGTACAGATAAATATGATGGTCCAAGTGGATAATGGTTTGAAGAGTAAAACAGCTGTGGTACATAGAGCTGTTATTAATAAGAGATATTTCATACAAACAAGCTCCTTTAGAAGTAATGTCGCTGTAATAGGTCTAAGTTTCCTTTCGTAATAAGTGCCGTTTGATTGGTTTGTTGAAACGAAATGGAATAAGAGTGTTTCGTATGTAATTAAAACCAAAAATGTAGAGGTTCAGCTTCCTCCCCGCGAAAAGCGAGTGTCCGTAGCGTAATAGAACGAGCTTGTTCTTACAACCTAGTGATGTTGAAGAAATAATGTTTCGTCTTTGAGAAGGGATTATTTCGTTATGTTGCAGCTCCTTCTTTGTTGAATTCCCACTTTCTTTGCCGAATTCCTTCTAGTTTTGTCACGAATGAAGGGAATCTTTGTTTCGTAGCGAAGTTGCTAGTATAACAAGAAGATGGAGGGATTACGATGGCAATAAAAACGCTTGACGTGGCCAAACAGTTAGGAATTCATCCGAGTACGGTTTTGAAATGGGCAAAGCTTGCAGACATTGATATTCAACGAAATGATGCTGGACACTGGGAGTTTACAGAAGAAAATGTTACGAAGCTTGAGGAGTTTAAGAACAATCGGAATCGCCAAGCGGTTGTGAAAGTGGTTGAAGCAAGTGATGATCGCATTGAGCAGCTTCAAAAACAAATGGATGAACTTTATGAGAAGTGGTCAGCTCATGAAGAAGTGGCGGCTTCAGTAGCGGTTGATGATAAGGACAACCAAAAGCTACATGATGTAGAAGCTCAGGTATCTGTACTGCAAGAAAAGCTTGAGGCTTATCAGTCTGCAAAGCACAAAGAAGTAGAAGAGCCTAATCAAGAAATGCAACGGCAAATTGACCAGCTATTAATGCGCTTAATTGAAAATGAAAAAAGAACGGAAGAAAAAGCAGGAGAAGTGGTCACGTTTCAGCTTCTTGAGCACCGAAAAGAAATTGATCAGTTAACGAAAAAGATGATAAAGCTCCAAGCAAAGGTAGAGGAATTTGAAACGCGCTTAAAAGACAGTCAGTTTGCAGCCGCGAAAAAGCCTCCAAAATGGCGCACGTTTTTAACAGGATTATTTACGTATTAGACATGCTTACGCTTATCGCAAGCATGTTTTTTTTATGGCTTTTTTTCTGAAAAAAGAAAATACTATCTTTTAGGAAGTTTTATCTTGACGATAAGCATGTTTATTTGATAAAACTATTTTAGTTAACTAAGTGAAATAAATATTTTATTAACTTTTTAATCATATAAGTAAAAGGAAGGAGTGTGTATAGTGAAAGAACGTCATGAGCTTCTCCATGAAATGGAGTTGTTGTTTCGCAGTGTATTTCGTCAGCTTCGACAAGAAATTAACAGCGTATTTGATTCGGAGCTATCAACTAATGCTTTTATGATTCTTCGCATGTTAAGAAATGAAGGTCCTCAAAAATCAACGGACATTTCAAAGCACCTGCAGGTATCCGCTAGTCATATTACGGCTTTGACGGATTTGCTTTTATCTAAAGGGTATGTGGAACGGAAAAAGTCAGAGGCAGATCGAAGAATTGTTGAAATTGTCATTACTGAAAAAGGGCATGCTATATTTGAGGAAATTGAAGCAAAAAAAAGAGCATATTTTTTTGAACGGTTTAACGATTTTACAAATGAGGAAATTCAAATTATGAATACATTATTTCAAAAAATTGATCGTTCTGCGGAGCGACAGTCAAACTAAGAGACAGGTACGCCGAAAAAATGATTCACTAGGTGAATTATTTAGTTACCGAAAGGAGTAGACATATGGAACATTTAGAACATCGAAAAAAAGTAGCCATTATGATTGCAATTATGTCAGCAATGCTGTTTACAGCCGTAAACCAAACGATTGTGGGTACTGCATTGCCACGTATTATTGCTGAGCTACAGGGAATTGAGTATTATAGCTGGGTATTTACAAGCTTTATGTTAGCTTCCAGTATCACAGCTATCTTAGTAGGGAAGCTTTCAGATATTTACGGACGCAAGCCGTTTATTTTAACAGGTATCGGTATTTTCATCATCGGTTCACTATGTGCAGGTTTTTCAAATACAATGATTCAATTGATCATCTTCCGAGCTGTTCAAGGCCTGGGTGGAGGTTTAATTATGTCGACTGCATTTACAGCAGTTGGAGATTTATTTACGCCGCGTGAGCGCGGTCGTTGGCAAGGGTTACTAAGCTCAGTCTTTGGTTTAGCCAGTGTATTCGGTCCAACACTTGGCGGTTGGATTGTTGATAATGCGAACTGGCACTGGGTTTTCTGGGTATTCTTACCGTTTGGTATCGTTGCATTCGTTCTAATTTGGATGCTGTTTCCAAGCGTTGAAAAACGAGAAGGTGAAAAGGTCGACTATGCGGGTTCACTATTCTTAACAACAACCATTGTACCGCTACTACTAGCGTTCTCGTGGGCTGGTTCTAAGTATGATTGGGTGTCAACACCAATCATCAGCTTGTTTATTGGAACCATTGTATCGTTAGCTATTTTTATTATGGTCGAGCGAAAAGCAAAAAGTCCGGTATTACCACTTCACTTATTCCGTAACAACATCTTTACGCTCTCAAACGTTGTTGGGTTTATTTTAGGTGCTGGAATGTTTGGAGCAGCGATGTATATTCCGTTCTTTATTCAAGGTGTTATCGGTCGTTCTGCAACGGCGTCTGGATTGATTATGATGCCAATGACGCTTGCGATGGTACTTGCAAGTACGCTCGGTGGACAATATATTACGAAAACAGGTAAGTATAAAGGTTTAGCAATCATTGGCTTAGCTATCATGTCAGCAGGAATGTTCTCACTGTCAGCAATGAATCAAGATTCGACGTCAACAAACGTAATCATCAACAATATTTTAGTGGGTTTAGGATTAGGAATGAGCTTCCCAGTATTTACGCTAATCATTCAAAATGCTGTTGAACAGCGCTACCTAGGTGTAGCAACAGCATCCAGTCAATTGTTCCGTCAGCTTGGTGGTACAGTTGGGGTTGCGATTATGGGAACAATGATGAACTCACGTATGTCTAGCCATATGACAGAAGAGGTAAGCGGAGCATCTGTTCCTCCTGAATTAGCTTCGAAACTTCAGGGGCTAGATCCACAGGTACTAATGGATCCTGCGCGCTTAGCAGATATTCAAAAACAGGTACCAGCATCCATGCAACAAGTATTTGATGGCTTTGTATCTATTCTTCGTGAAACGCTAAGCTATTCACTAACAGGCGTTTATCTAACTGCTGGTTTTATTGTTGTAACGGGTGTAGTCCTAACGTTCTTTATTAAAGCTATTCCGCTTCGAATGAGTCAGCGCGTAGATGAAAAAGAAAACGAAGAACATGAAAATAAGGCAGGGTAACGAAGAGGGAGCTTCATAGCTTCCTTTTTTTCTATACATAATAGTCGGTGAAGCAAGATAGTTGGTATCTCAATTAATCAGTCGTATAATAAACATAAATAATCAAGAGGAGGTCTTCTCGTTGACACAATCTAACCATCAATTAGCCACGTTTGCTGGAGGCTGCTTTTGGTGCATGGTAAAGCCGTTTGACGAACAGCCAGGCATTCTAAAAGTTGTATCGGGCTATACTGGAGGCCATACTGAAAATCCAACGTATAAAGAAGTATGTTCAGAAACGACAGGACACTATGAAGCGATTCAAATTACATTTGATCCCGAAGTGTTTCCATATGAAAAATTATTGGAGCTTTACTGGCCTCAAATCGATCCAACCGATCCAGGAGGACAGTTTGCTGATCGCGGAGACTCTTATCGAACAGCAATCTTTTATCATAATGATGAGCAAAAGCAGCTAGCGGAAGCTTCAAAGCAACAGCTAGAAGAGAGCGGCCGTTTTTCAAGCCCTATCGTAACTCAAATTTTACCTGCAAAGCCGTTTTATGAAGCGGAAGAGTATCATCAAGATTACTACAAAAAGAATAAATTTCGCTATTCAATGTACCGTCGAGGTTCCGGACGCGATCGGTTTATTAAAGAGAACTGGAAAGATATCGGTAGAGATGAAGAGTTGAAAAAACGCTTGACGCCAATTCAATACGAGGTAACACAAAATGACGCAACCGAACCTCCATTTCGAAATGAATTCTGGAATCATACAGAAGAAGGAATCTATGTAGACATTGTTTCTGGAGAACCACTCTTTAGCTCACGAGATAAATATGATGCTGGGTGCGGCTGGCCGTCCTTTACCAAGCCAATTAATAAGGAAGAGGTAGAGGAAAACATGGATGTTAGTCATAATATGGTTCGAACGGAAGTGCGTAGTAAAGCTGCAAATTCACATTTAGGTCATGTTTTTGAAGATGGTCCGACGGAAGCTGGAGGGTTACGCTATTGCATCAACTCAGCCGCTCTTCGATTTGTCCCTAAAGATAAGCTGGAAGAAGAGGGATACGGTGAATATGTAGCGCTATTTAACTAATAAAAAGAGTGAGTCACGATGAAGGTGACTCACTCTTTTTTTGAGGTTCCTGCTGTGGTTCAGGTGTTCGTTTGCTTCCTTTTATTTTCGAACGAATAATGCTGAAAATAAATAGAAAAGGAATGTAAAAATAAATAACGTATGTCCCTATTTGAGAAACGGTATTATTTAAAAGGTCAATGTTTTTTCGATTATCAAAGAAAATTGAAAGAGCTAATAAGGTTAGTATAAATACCAATAGGTAAATAGTAGACTTTCCTCGAAATGTTCGCTTCATCCCTCGAACGCTGCACCATAAGGTTGTACAAATTGCTGGCAGAACAACAAGAAGCCATAATGAAATTACAACGTATTCAAATCGTTGAATAAAGGGAATTTCAATAATTTTAGCCATTGTGAGCGTCGGCCAAATCGTTTTTAAAAGCTGCCCTTGACTAAAATAAACAAATGTTACAATTGTTAAAAATGTATAGAGAACGGTTGTAAATAAAAGCCCAGCTTGCCCCCACTTGTAACTAGAGGGTCCATTTTTAATGTAGGGATAAAAAAATAAAATCGATTCAAACCCCAAGTAGCTAAACGTCATTGTTTTAAAAGAAGTAAACAACTCACCAAAGCTATGATCTAAAATCGGTAAGATATTATTTACTTCGCCTAGCGAAAGTGGATAAAACAATGAAAAAAATAAAGGTAATGGAAGGACGACTCCAAAGAATGCAATACCTGTAATGACGCGAAAACCACCTGAAATAATATAATAGATGAGAGGAAGATAAATAAGTGAAATACTCCAAGTGGTGAGCCGCGGGAACATCCAGACTTGGAGGACTTCAATATATGTTCGATAAATCGTGATTGCAAAAGAGAAAAAGTATAGGCATAAGATGATATTAAATAGATTGCCAATCCATTTTCCAAAATACAGGCGATGAATTTGAATGACATCCGTATTTTCACGTTTTAGTACATAAAAGCACATCCAAAACAGCACAGAGACGGCTAAGCCAGAAGCAATAACTGAAATCCAAGCGTCATGTCCGCCACCCTTCACAATATATCTTTGAAACCCCAGCATTCCAACCCCTACTTGCACGGAATGAATCAAAAAGAACAGAAAAGACGGAGAGACTTGAAATTGTTCTTTCACATTGTTTTCCATGTTGTTCCCTCCTACTGACTAATGCCTGTTTGAACTAGATTCACATGCGCTTTTACATGGATATCCATGTCCGAATAGTTTTCTCTAAAGCGTTGGCTGTCAAAGTTCCGCGTACGGCTACGAACGTAATCCGTAAAACAAATGGGGTCAACGCCAAGCTTTTGCAGCTTTTTAATTAAGCGATCACTGTCTTTTTCTAAGTTCGTAGTTAGCTTTTTCTCAAGCATATTGACATTAGATGGCTTTGTTAGTTTCAGCCATTGTGGAAACTCTTTTACAAGGCCGTCAATATTTAAATGGACAACAATGATGGGATTATGACGGTTCCCTTTTAATTCGTAATTCGTTTTGGTTCGCAGATTTTCTAAAATAACTTCGCCTGAATGCCCTTTGTGCTTCATATCCATTGTATAGCGACCGTGCTTCGTCCCATCCAGGAGTAGCTTCATTAAAAACGCTTCTTTCATATCGATTGAAGAAATGTATTTTTCATTTTTAAACAATGCAACTCCTTCTAATTTAATTGCATCTTTTTCTTGGGATAACAACGGTAAAAAAGGATCGCGGTCGTCGCTAAAAAAACTAAATAAAAACGTTTGTAAGTTGGTTCGCGGTAGGTTTTCAGTTTTAATATTCTGGTCAATTAGATTTGAGATAAACTGATAATCTTTAATTTTCTTTCTCGTAACAGAGCTTAACATCTCATGTGCATTACCATCTGTGATGGCTACTTTAATCGTACGCCCTAAGTCAGGATTTCGAGCAAGCGTATTGACTAAATCGTGCATTCCGTGTTTGGCATAATCTTCACCAATTATGACGCTACGCAATTGGCCAAATGCCAAAGGGAGTGAAGACTTAACATTTAAATGGAGAGGGACATCAAAAGAACTATCGCCTTTGGCTGCAATGATGCTTGGTTCTTCCGTTGGTCCATATTTAAAGATCGGATATAAAATGGTTCCTCGAATCTTGTCTTCGTCCTTATCGTAATCGTATCCTATCGCATTCACGACTTGTATCTCATCAATCACTTCTCGATCCGCACAGCTAATTAGAAAGATGCTACAACAAGCTATAATTATTAATTTTTTCATTGCTGTATATCCTCCTTGCTTACTCTCGGTCTAGGTTTTGTTTCTTTTTTGATTTTTCAGGATTATAGCGGAACCAGCTTAAAGGTCTTAAATACCCAGGGCGTTTTGCCGTTTTGCTATATGGAAGTCTAAGCAACGTATCTCGTTGGCTTTTTGCTCGAAATGGATAGACAGGAACTAAATAAGGCATACCCAGGGATTGTAATCGAATTAAATGAACGATTAAGTAGCAAAAGCCAA
Source organism: Bacillus sp. VT 712 (assembly GCF_001614195.1). Taxonomy (NCBI): domain Bacteria; kingdom Bacillati; phylum Bacillota; class Bacilli; order Caryophanales; family Bacillaceae; genus Bacillus; species Bacillus sp. VT 712. The sequence continues at coordinate 26,079 of NZ_LWBK01000028.1, forward strand.
ACATGATACCGACCAGTCCATACAAGGCTGCAAACAGTACAAAAGGGAAGCGCAAAAGTCGAATCGTATTAGACATCTTAAAAATTGGCGTTGTAAACGATGCGAGCGCAGTTAGAGAAACAATAATGAGCAAAACGTTACTAGTTAAAGCAGCTTCAACGGTTGCTTGCCCAATAACAATTCCCCCAACGATTCCAAGCGTTTGGCCGACTTTAGAAGGTAGTCTGGCTCCGGCTTCTCTAAGCAGTTCGATGGTTATTTCTAAGAACAACACTTCTACTACGGGAGGAAAAGGGACATTTGTTCTTGAGAAAATAATTGGTCCCAGTAAATCCTTTGGCAACATTTCATAATGATAGGTAACAACGGCAACATATAGCGGCGTTGCAAAAATAGAAAAAAATACGCCAAACATTCGAATTAAGCGAAAGAATGAGCCTAGCACCCACGGTAAATAATAGTCTTCAGGTGAAATAAAAAAATCAAGCAGCGTGGATGGTCCCGTCACTGCATATGGAGAACCGCTTGAGAAAAAAGCAACTTGACCGTTTCGCAAGGTAAACAATACGCGGTCTACTCGCTCCGTTGTTAAAAACAAAGGAAAAGGAGTATTGGAGTTATCTGAAATGAGCTGCTCTAGCATGGTGCTATCAAAAATAACGTCAAAGTCAAGGGACTCTAAGCGCTTTGTCATGGTATCTACATGCTGTGGATTCGTGATGTCCTCTAAATAAACGATTACTACCCGAGTTTTAGACTTTTGTCCGACCGTAATTTCCTTGAATACCAAATGCTCAGAAATTAATGTCTTTCGCATGAGATATAAATTAACGTCTAGGTCTTCTACAAATCCGAGCTTTGGACCTACGACGCTAAACTCATTTTCAGTTTCATTCTCTGTTCGAAATCCCGTATCAAAGCTTTGAACTTTAATTAACGCAACTTCTTTATCATCAGTATGAAGCTGAAACATAACATACCCGCGAAGCATTTTTTCTGAAATTTCTTGAGTATCTTTAGTGATAGAGATATCCTCAATCGGTAATACGTTTTCGACTTCGTTGACGTTTGTTAACGTAAAATCAATGAGCTGAATAGGCTTTATAATTTTATCTTCAACGCTTTGCATCTGGACGAGCTGTTTAAAGTACGTAATGACGTATTTCTTATGCTGAGCTCCAATAGCGAGCGTCGTAAAATCACTGGATTTACTAAATTGCTCAATAATTTCATCTAGGGTTTTCTTTGGTTGTTGATCAGCATTGTTCTTTTTAAATAAATTTTTGAACATAAGTATCTCCTTGTCATCAATCCTCATCTGTTATTGGTAGTTTGTTCATGTGTTTCCTTTTTATGCGATGAAACTTTTCTCCTGAAGGATTAGTGCATTTGAAGGATTTTTTGGCTTGTAAACAGGTATTTACGCGATTTTAACGAATCTTTACATTGCCATAAAAGTGCATTTACAAAGAATTGTTAGATTTAAGCATGTAGAAAAAAGAGCGATATGAAGGGAGCACGATGAAATGAAAAAGAAATTATTAGGGGCAACGCTTGCTGGTGCTGTAGCACTCGGTTCTTTTGGATTAGGAAATGCATTAATGGAAACTGAAGCGAAGGGGCCAAAACAGCAGGAGAAAAAACCAAAAAACGTTATTATGATGGTAACGGACGGAACAAGCTCAAGCACAACAACATTAGCAAGATGGTATAAAGGTGCACCTCTACATATGGATCAGTTAATGGCTGGAGGGGTTCGCGCTTATTCAGCTGAATCAGCAATTACGGATTCAGCACCAGCAGGAACAGCATTGGCTACTGGTAATAAATCTAACTCTGGATACGTAGGAGTGCTTCCTTCACTTGTCACAACACCTGGTGTTGAACAAATAAAAGAAGAAGACAAGTACCGCCCAGTAGCAAATGTTCTAGAAGGAGCAAAGCTATCTGGAAAAGCAACAGGAATTGTGGCAACTTCTGAAATTCAACACGCAACGCCAGCTGGTTTTTCAGCCCATCATCACGATCGTAATAACTTTGATGTACTAGGTGAGCAGCAAGTATACCAAGGCATAGACGTTGTACTCGGTGGTGGTAAGCAATCACTTGTTACAGGAGAAGGTAGTAAAAACCGTAAAGACGGTGAAAACTTAGTTGAAGTAATTGACGAAAAGGGCTATGATTTTGTAGAAAATCGCGATGAGTTATTGAAATCAAAATCAGATAAAATTTGGGGTTCATTCTCAGATTCAGCGCTTGCTTACGAAATGGACCGTAAACAAACAAAGCCTCAAGAGCCGACAATTTCAGAAATGACGGATAAAGCACTTACTACGCTTTCAAAGGACAAGGATGGATTTTTCTTATTCGTTGAAGGCAGTAAGCCAGACTGGGCGGCACATGCAAACGATCCTGTTGGAATGGTAAGCGACGTGTTAGCTTTTGATAAAGCTGTAGGAGAAGCAGTTGAATTTGCGAAAAAAGATAAAAATACAATGGTTATTGTAGTGTCAGATCACGGTAATAGCGGTATTTCAATCGGAAGTAAAAATACAGATAAAAACTATGATACAACGCCTGTTTCAGCGTACATTGACCCATTGAAAAAAGCGAAAATGACGTTAGAAGGTGCAATGGGCTCTCTAAATAAAGACTTATCAAACAAAGAAGAAGTGGCTGCTTTATACGGGCTAGACAACTTAACGGTTGATGAAAAGAAACAGTTAGATGCAGCGAAAGATAAAAATGCAATTGGAGTAACATTATCTAAACTGCTGGCAAATCGTGCAAACCTAGGCTTTACGACAGGTGGTCATACGGGTGAAGACATGTTCTTGTATTCATACGGAGTAGATCGTCCTGTGGGGCATTACGATAATACTGATCTTGCTAAGCATATGGCAAAAGCAATGAATTTCGACTTAGATAAACTAACGGATGAGCTATTTATTGAAGCTACAAAAGCATTTAAGGGTGCTAACGTAACAGTAAATAAACAAGATCCACAAAACCCTGTACTAGTTGTAAAATCAAACAAGCGTACGGTTGAGTTTCCTGTTAACAAAAATATTGCGGTTGTGAATGGAAAAGAAATTGAAATGAATAGCGTTGTCGTACAAGATAAAAACGGCCGCTTCTTTGTATCAAAGCAAGCACAAGACATTGTAAAAAAAGGCAAATAAGCATGTGAAGCATATAGCTCACCGGAAGTGAATTCTTCTGGTGGGCTTATTTGTTTATGTTTCATCTCTTATTAATAGTTAAAAAGACCTATATAAAAATACGATTTTTAGGCATTTATTTATGCATAAGTGGAAGAAGTGTAGTATGATAGACTTGGTTTATGAATTGATTAGTTCATTTCTCATATATATGTTGTTACGGTTATATGCTACACTTTTGATATCCAAATACTTACTAAATTTGAGAGAAACTAACGAGATTTTTCTCCTTAGCATAAATGTTCATTTTTGTTTTTAATTTGACGGAATAGATAATGTAAAAGGAATAGAAAGAATGTTAGAAGGAGCGACGTTTGTGAAAGTATTAATTGCAGATGATAATATAGATTCAATTGAAATCTTAGAATATTTTATTTCTCAGGTACCTGGCTTTGATGTCATTGGCTCTTGCAGGGATGGTGAAGAGTTAATTCAGCAAGTAATGGTACAAAGTCCAGAGCTTATTTTGGTAGATATTAATATGCTGAGCATGAGCGGATTAGAAGCTGTCAAAGAATGTTTGAAGATTAAACCAGATTTACGCTTTATCTTTATAACAGGGTATGATCAGTTTGCGGTTGAAGCTTTCGAATTATCTGCGCTTGATTATATTATTAAACCGATTGAAAATCAGCGTTTATATGTAGCTTTAGAGCGCGCTAAAAAAACGCTTGCTAAACAAGAAAAAGACAACTCAACTAAATCAAGAGCAAAGCGATTACCTGTTAAATTTAACGGATCTACTTACTATATACCAATTAACGAGATTGTTTTTATTGAAAAATCAGGAAAGAAATGTTTAATATTCACACAGTTGAGAACATATGAAAACATCAGTGATATTTATATGTATTTAGATCCAAACGTTTTTAGCCAAACGCATCGATCTTATATTGTTAATCTGGAAAAGGTCTCTCATATTACTCCTAGAAATGAAACGTACCTAGTCTACTTTTTGAATTTTGATGAATATGCTCATATCTCGAAATTGAAAATTCAAGAAGTGCAAAAGCAGCTCCATGATCTAATGGTCAATTAACAGTTGAATTAAATACACTTGCACGTAACAGCAGGCGAATCTTTGAAACGGTTCGTCTGTTTTTACGTCTTGCTTATGAGAAAGGAGCGAATGACTCTGGAAGGGAATTATAATTTATTTACCGTTTTGCTGGCAATAGTAGTGGGCATTCTAGCTGCTTATACAGCCTTAGACTTAATTGAAAGAAGCAGTAGCTCATCACGCCTCATAAAAAATGGGTGTTGATGGCAGTTACAGCGAATGCGCTACAAGATGATATTGAAAAAGAAGTGAACATGGGGCTTGAAGATTATATCACCAAACCCATCCATTTTGAGACATTTTTACACAAGTTAGCACGTATACTGAATGGAAAGAAATAAATAACTATTCTTCCATTGACAAGTTGGAAAAAGTTACGTATTATGATAATAACTTAATACACTTACTTCGTCTAAGGAGTAAAGGGGAGTAGCGTCAGGGAAACCTGAAACAAAGTCGTCATTCCATGGATTCTGTCCATCGGCTTTGTTGGCATAACGAGTTTATTTATGCTTAGCAAGACCTTTGCCATATTTGGCAAAGGTCTTTTTGTGTTTTCTTTGCCGAATTAGGGAAAAAGATTAGTAAGAGAGAAAAGAGAGGAGAATGTTTATGGATGCATCATTGTTATTAGAATATGGGTGGGTGTTGCTTGTTCTCATCGCCTTAGAAGGAATTTTAGCTGCCGATAATGCGCTTGTAATGGCAATTATGGTAAAGCACTTACCAGAAGAGCAGCGTAAAAAAGCGTTATTTTACGGGTTAGCGGGGGCATTTATCTTCCGTTTTGGTTCACTATTTGCAATCTCGTTCTTAGTGGATGTTTGGCAAGTACAGGCAATCGGAGCAGTATATTTACTGTTTATCGCGATTAATCACCTCGTAAAGCGCTATTTGAAAAAGTCAAAACATGATGAAACCGTTACAAAGGAAAAAAAGGGTTCAGGTTTTTGGATGACTGTTTTAAAAGTAGAATTAGCAGACATTGCGTTTGCGGTCGATTCAATTCTTGCAGCGGTAGCTCTTGCTGTCACGCTTCCAAATACTCCACTACCTAAGATTGGTGGGCTAGATGGTGGACAGTTCGCCGTTATTTTTGCAGGTGGATTAATTGGATTAATTATCATGCGTTTTGCAGCAACATGGTTCGTAAAATTATTAAATCAACGCCCAGGTTTAGAAACGGCTGCGTTCTTAATTGTTGGTTGGGTAGGGGTTAAATTAGCAGTATATACGCTTGCTCACCCTGAATTAGCAATTGTTGATGAGCATTTCCCAGAGTCAAAAGGATGGAAACTTTTCTTTTGGATCGTGCTGATTGCAATTGCTGTTGGCGGCTGGTTCTTATCGAAAGGTAAAAATCAAAGTGAAATTGAAGGTTCAGATGATGCACAAGATGCATTGGAAAAAGTAGATCATCAATAATCAAAGAGGCTGAGACATAAGTAATTCAGCTAACGATAAACCTGAACGATTGAGAGTTACTCGCTTTTAATCATTCAGGTTTTTTGTTGATTGTGAAAACAAACGTATTCTAACAACGTAAAGAGGTGAGAAAAGGAATTGTTCTTCTTTTTGGAAATTTGTTTTGTTATGTCCCACCCTCTTTTTTTGCATGAGAAAAGCAGGTGCCTAGAGCACCTGCTTTTAGCCATGTTATGAAGTTGTTAAAATTATTTGTTTTGCCCGTTTAAATGAGCTTGAGCTTGTTGTACTAGACGTTTTGTAATTTCGCCACCAACTGATCCGTTGCTACGAGCAACCGTATCAGAGCCTAAAGTTACTCCAAATTCTTGAGCGATTTCTGCTTTGTATTGATCTAAAAATTGTCCAACGCCAGGAACTAATAATTTATTTGATTTAGCCATGGTTTCATTCTCTCCTTTTTTAAGTTCAACGAATAATTATCGTTGTAGTCGTAGTATGTACTCTCGTTTTCTTGCCATACTGGTAATGGTTTGAAGGAGATAATAAAAAGCCCAACTTCAGAAGAAGTTAGGCTTTCTTGTTTTATTTTACAACTGCATATTGATCAACTGATTGAGCAAATGATTTTTGTAGAGATTTTACTTGCTCTACGTACGCATCAGATACTTGTTGAAGCTCTTCACGCGTTTTCTTTTGCTCTTCTAGTAGCTGTGTGATGACTTGGTGGTATTGCTCTTGTGCTTGTTTCACCATTGTATAACCAGTTTTGCTTTGGTTTACAGATAATGATTGTAGCTTGCTTAATGCTTCGCTCATGCGATTCGTCCACTCTTCGTATGAGTCTGCCACAGCGTTGCCTGCAGTTTTACGTAAATTTTCAACTGTTCTTTTCTGAAGGTTTTCAAGCTCAGCTTTCCATTGCTTATCAACTTCTTGAAGTTGTTCAACTGCTTTTGAGACAAATTCTTGCTGTTGCTCTAATGTTTTTAACGTCCAAAGCTCAACTTGCTTATTTCCTTCAGCGATGTTTTCTAATCCTTTTGTCCATTGATCCCACATTGCATCGATTACTGTTTCATACTTTACTGTTGCCATAATCAAATTCCTCCTCGGTTGATTGGCTTGCGAACAGAATAAATTTATGAAACGTTAGTGGTGTTTGTCGTAGGTGTAAGGCTTAACATTTCAGCTAGCTCGCGAAATAGCCGTTATTTTTATATAAGGAAACGCAGCATCAAACTACGTGACTCCTTTTGTACATGCAAATTACTTTTGATTCTCATCTTTTTTTGTACCTGAGCTGAATGGAAAAAACATGTCGGTATACATGGAAAAGAATGAATCCAACATATTTTGATATTGCTCTAATGATGAAGCCCACATCGTTAAGTATTGTTCGCCAGCTTCCGTTAATGAGTAGATACGTCGAGCTGGTCCTTCAGCAGATGTATCCCATTGTGAAGTAATAAGGTTATCTTTTTCAAGCTGTCTCAAGGTGCGATATACGTTTCCTTGGTCGACGGATGTAAAGCCAAAGCTCATTAGCTGTTGAATTAGCTTATAACCATGTAAATTCCAACCCCGAAGGCTCAGTAATAAAAAAGGAATCATAAAGTTTTTTGGTGCACCACTAATCGATTTTTCAAGGTTAGCGGAGTTTGAAGCAGAGGCGTTATCTTCTTTACTTGTACTCAAGTTAATCACCCCTTTTTGGTAATTTGTCTCTATATGTGTAATTTACACCTAGATGAGATAAAAGTCAATCATTCCCTTGGGTTTTTTTAGAAAACGACAAAAAAACAAAAGGTTTCGACAATTTTTGTCAAAACTTTTCAAAAATAATCAAATATTGGGAATTGTTTATCGTATCAAACAACTCTATAATAGTATACGTAAGATATTTTTAACACTTTTACATTTTGTTAGCGCAAGTAGAAAACAAATTAAACAATAGTAAGCGTTCTTATTGATGATAATGATTGCGTTTACTTCGTGCTTCCTAATATGTCCACATGCGTTTTCGTCATGAGCATATTGAGAGCCATCACTTTTAATTACGTGGAAAGGAGATGGAAAATTGGAACAGCAAAAGATGTTAGATCCGTTTCAAGCATGGAAAGACGTATATGACAAAACTGAGTCTTACTGGGGAAAAGTTATTGGAGACAATATGAACAGAGAAGAGTTCTCACAAATGATGGGAAACGTTCTGAACATGAACCTTCAGTATCAACAAGCTATTAACGAAGTAACAGGGCGCTATTTTCAACAGGTCAACATTCCAACAAAGGAAGATGTAGCAAACGTAGCTTCACTTGTTATTAATGTAGAGGAAAAGGTAGAGGCGTTAGAAGATCGTTTCGATGATCTTGAAGACAAGCAAGATAGTCCAGCTTTCAAGCGTGAAGTCACTAAGCTGAAGTCAGATGTAAAGTCGTTAGACAAAAAGCTAGATAAGGTATTGTCACTGCTTGAAGAGCAGCAGGATACGCAAGCTGTGCTGCAAGAGTTAATTCAAGAGCAAATTCAAGAGCAAGGTGAACAGCTAAAAGCCGAGCTGTTGGAGCAAGTAAAAGTAGAAAAGCCGAGCGAGCAACCGGCTCAAAAGTAAGACAAGGGGACAAGTAAACACATCATACTACTGTTTATGTAGAACAATTACAATTGATGAGGCCAGGGGGAATTTTTGATGACAGAATTACAAGGTAAAGTAGCAATCGTAACAGGTGGATCTAAAGGAATTGGAGCGGCTATTACACGTGAATTAGCATCACAAGGTGTTAAGGTAGCTGTAAACTATAACAGTAGTAAAGAATCTGCAGAAGCTATTGTCAATGAAATTAGAGAAAACGGCGGTTCAGCGATTGCTGTTCAAGCGGACGTATCGTATGCAGATCAAGCTAAACACCTTGTTGAAGAAACAAAAGCAGCGTTTGGCCAGCTTGATATCTTAGTAAATAACGCTGGTATTACGCGCGATCGTTCTTTCAAAAAGCTTGGAGAAGAAGATTGGAAGAAAGTGATTGATGTTAATTTACATAGTGTGTATAACACAACTTCTGCTGCTTTAGGTGACTTAGTAGAAGCAGAAGCAGGCCGCATCATTAACATTTCATCTATTATCGGTCAAGCAGGCGGGTTCGGTCAAACAAACTATGCAGCTGCAAAAGCTGGTATGGTAGGCTTCACAAAGTCGCTGGCACTTGAGTTAGCAAAAACAAACGTAACGGTTAATGCTATCTGCCCTGGTTTTATTGAAACTGAAATGGTAATGGCAATTCCAGAAGAAGTACGTGCTAATATTGTTGCGAAAATTCCAAAGCGCCGCTTTGGTCAAGTAAATGAAATTGCACGTGGCGTTGTGTACTTAGTTAAAGACGGAGCTTATATCACAGGTCAACAACTAAACATTAACGGTGGCTTATACATGTAATTATTCGTTCATATAAAAGTAGCCCTGACGTTTTGTCGGGGCTGTGCTTTTTCGCTCATGATTAAAAAGAAAGGTGGATGTTTTCATGGCAACTCCATATATCCAAGAATGGGAAAAGTTAATCAAATCAATGCCTAGCGAATATAAAAGCTCAGCTCGACGCTTTAAGCGTGCTTATGAAATTGTCACAACGGAAGCAGAGCCAGAGGTAGGATTGACGCCAAAAGAAGTGATTTGGAAAAAGAATAAAGCGAAGCTATATCGTTACACTCCAACTCAAGAAAAACTACACAAGACGCCAATTTTACTTGTATATGCTCTTATCAATAAACCATATATTCTCGATTTAACACCTGGCAATAGCCTAGTGGAATATTTATTAGAGCGTGGCTTTGATGTGTACCTGTTAGATTGGGGTACGCCTGGCGTAGAAGATAGCGGTATGAAATTGGATGATTATATCATGGACTACATTCCGCGCGCTGCAAAAAAAGTACTGCGTCACTCAAAAGCACCTAACTTGTCCGTGTTAGGTTATTGTATGGGTGGTACGATGACGGCAGCCTTTGCGGCTTTACATGATGAATTGCCAATTAAAAACTTGATCTTTATGACAAGTCCGTTTGATTTTTCAGACACTGGTTTATACGGCGCATTTCTAGATGAACGCTACTTTAACTTAGATAAAGCCGTCGATACGCTAGGTAACATTCCACCTGAAATGATTGACTTTGGTAATAAGATGCTAAAGCCAATTACAAATTTCTACGGTCCTTACGTAACGCTAGTTGATCGTTCAGAAAATCAACGCTTTGTTGAAAGCTGGAAGCTTATGCAAAAGTGGGTAGCCGATGGCATTCCGTTCCCAGGTGAAGCATATCGTCAGTGGATTCGAGATTTTTATCAGCAAAATAAGCTGATTAATGGCGAGCTAGATATTCGTGGACAAAAGGTTGATTTAAAAAATATTAAGGCTAATATTCTTAACATTGCTGCAAGCAGAGATCACATTGCAATGCCTCATCAAGTTGCTGCGTTAATGGATGCTGTTTCAAGCAAAGATAAAGAATATAAGCTTCTTCAAACAGGACACGTTTCAGTTGTATTTGGTCCAAAAGCGGTTAAAGAAACGTACCCAACAATTGGTGATTGGCTACAAAAGCGTTCAAAGTAAAACTTTTTAATAAGCGAAATGTAGCTAGAATAAAAGCTGTACGTGTAGTGGTTTTCCTGCACGTACAGCTTTTATTATTAATGGGAAAAAGAACTTTTTATACTGAAATTCCTGTTTGGTAATGACAACGGTCACTTGTTCTTTTATACTAAATAAAGCTATCTCTTCTTTTAGTGAGTAAAAGAAAATAATACATAAGGAAGAAAAATTCAAAAAAAGGGAAAGCTATTATGTATTATAAAAAAAGGAATGTCTATCATGCGTCGAAATTGGAAACATCGAATTAGGCAAATGTCCTCAGCACAAATTATTGTCGGCTTTTATTTGACAGCCGTGACGGTTGGTTTTTTACTTTTAAGCATTCCAGCAGCATTAAAGCCAGGGGTGGAGCTAGATTTAATTAACCGTTTATTTATTGCTGTTAGCGCGGTAAGCGTAACAGGCCTCACGCCCGTTTCAACAGCTGAGACGTTTAGCACATTCGGATATTTTATTTTAGCATTTATTTTTCAAATAGGTGGAATCGGTGTTATGACACTAAGTACATTTATTTGGCTTTTAATTGGAAAAAAGATTGGCTTAAAAGAACGACAATTAATTATGATGGATCATAATCAGTCCAAATTATCTGGACTCGTTAATTTAATGAGAAATGTACTGCTTCTTATTTTTGCCATTGAGGCAATTGGTGCATTGGTATTAACGCTTCACTTTCATCAATATTATTTAGATTGGAAAGAAGCATTTTTACATGGTTTTTTTTCATCTATTAGTGCGACAACAAACGCTGGGTTTGATATAACTGGAGCTTCGTTTGTTCCATATGCTAACGACTATTTTGTTCAAGTCGTGACGGTGCTCTTAATTACGCTAGGAGCAATTGGTTTTCCAGTTCTAATTGAAGTTAAGCACTTCTTTTTAAAGCGTAAAGAAAAGCGTAAGTTTCAGTTTTCTCTTTTTGCAAAATTAACGTCTATTATGTTCTTAGCCTTGTTAGCTGTTGGAACTTTGTTAATTTTGCTTTTAGAACAGAATGCGTTTATGGCAGGGAAGTCTTGGCATGAAGCATTCTTCTATGCCTTTTTTCAATCAGCCGCAACCCGAAGTGGTGGAGTAGCCACGATGGATGTTAGTGAATTTACGCTACCGACGCTGCTTATCATGAGTGCCATGATGTTCATTGGAGCATCTCCAAGCTCCGTCGGTGGAGGGATTCGGACGACCACGTTTGCTCTAAATATTTTATTTTTGTTTTATTATGCAAGAGGAAGTAAAACAATAAAGATTTTTAGACGAGAAATTCATGAAGATGATATTACTAAATCTGTAGCTGTGTCTATGTTTGCCATTATTATCTGCTCCACTTCTGTTATTATTTTAACAATCACAGAGTCGTTTTCTTTAACAGAGATTATTTTTGAAGTGTGTTCAGCCTTTGGAACGACAGGCTTATCAATGGGAATCACGAGTGGCTTATCAGATGTAGGGAAAATACTCATTATTATTCTGATGTTTATCGGTCGAATTGGAATGCTCGTATTTATTCTAATGCTTCGTCGTCCAAAAACAGAACCAGACTATCATTATCCAAAAGAACGCATTATTATTGGGTAATTCATTAAGCGTTTTGACAGGTTTTACTGCTCATAAGATCTATGCACTTGCACAAGCTAGTATAGAGCAAATGCTTATAATCTTATGAGGAGGTTATTACAATGGCAAAACGTAAAGTAGCACATAATCCAGCACAAAAAAATAATCAAACGCCAAAAGAAAGCTTACCCGATACAGAATTTTCAGCTGAATATGGCAGAGAAGACACATATAAAGCAGCAAACCGTAATTCAAAGCACGGAAAGCAAGGACAAAGCAAATGACGAAAAAAGATCATAGACACCTTGCCCACTCGAAAGAAAAGCAAACACAACTTTTACAAGAGGAGTTTGGACCTGAAATGGGTGATCCAAACGCAGCTAAGTTTTTAGAGATGGCTGAAATTGCAAAAGCTGAGAAAAAACATAAGAAAAAGCAAAAAAAGAACTGTTAAAAAAAGAGGCTGGGACATAAGTAATTCAGCTAATGATAAACCTGAACGATTGAGAGTTTCTCACTTTTAATCGTTCAGGTTTTTTGGTTGATTGTGAAAACAATGTTGGAAACAGGGTGGAATGGAGCGTAGGACACTCGACTCCTGCGGGAAAGAGAGGGAAAACTGAGATCCCGCAGCGCAGCGAGGAAGCTCAGGTTCCTCCCCGCGGAAAGCGAGTGGCCGTAGCGCAATGGAACGAACGTGTTCAGACAAACCAAAAAGATTGGAACAGCTATTGTTCGTCTCTTAGAAGCAATCATTTTGTTATGTCCCAAACTCTTTTCCGATTAGCTCACTACTGGCAAATCAAAGGCTTCAACAGGAGAGGTAAACAGTTTCGTCTCGTTGGCTTTTTGATCATAGTAGAATAAAATTAAAGACTGCTTTTCTACAATTTTTCCAGTGTTTTTGTAGTATGCATAATCAAATGGAAGCAGCTCAAGAACAGTGTGCTTATAAAGCTCTTTTTCCGTTAGGTTTTCATCGACAAAGTCATCGCTTAATACCGTTGGCTTTGCAAGTATTTGCTGATAGTAATGAGAACGAACTTGCTTATCTAACTTATCATCCCACCAAGGTTTGCGAGGCTTGTGTTTTTGATTGAATAAATAGTCAATCTTCATGAAGCCTTCAATGATTGCTTCGTTTTTAAAGCTTTCTGTTTCAATATATTGTTTTAAGCGTTTAAACAAATCTTCAAGCTGGTGTCCAATACGTGCCCAGCCCATCTCATCCCAGAAAGTACCAAAGTTTTGGAAGAAATCAAATGGCGTTTCGTAACAGTTCTGGACCAGTAACTCAATCGTCTCGTCCATGCGGTGATCATTCCAGAATTTCTCTAAGATATCCTCAACGTGCTTAATACGAACAACATCAGAAAACGGCAGAACGTTATTACTTAGAATTTCATACGGTGACTGGTCCATAAACTGATAGTTGTAACGCTGCGCACTAAGGCGTAAACCTGTTCCACGAAGCATCTTTAAAAACCCGAGCTGAAGCTCTTCTGGACGCAGAGCAAATACGTCATTAAACGTGTTTTTAAACGAATGGTAGTCTTCATCAGGAAGGCCTGCAATTAAGTCTAAGTGCTGATCGATTTTACCGCCATCTTTGACCATCGTAACGGTACGAGTAAGCTTTGTGAAGTTTTGCTTACGCTTTACAAGCTCGTTTACAGCATCGTTTGTCGACTGGACACCAATTTCAAAGCGGAAGAGTCCAGCTGGTGCATGGTCATTTAAAAACTGAATAACTTCTGGACGCATGATGTCAGCCGTAATCTCGAATTGGAAAACAGTACCAGGTTTGTGCTCGTCAATTAAGAACTGAAACATTTCCATAGCATAGCTGCGGCTAATGTTGAATGTGCGGTCCACAAATTTGATGGTTTTAGCACCGTTATCCATTAGATAGCGAATGTCATCTTTGATTTTCTCGCGGTCAAAGTAGCGCACGCCTACTTCAATAGAAGATAAGCAGAACTGACAGCTAAACGGACAGCCGCGACTTGTTTCAATATAGACAACACGCTTAGATAAAGAATTGCGATCCTCTTCAAACCGGAACGGTGAAGGCATTTCGCGAAGATCAATTTTATTGCGCTGTGGATTCACTACGTGTTTCCCATCTTGTCTAAATGCAACACCGCTGACGTTTTCAAACTGACGGTTTCCATGAAGCTCATCTAAGAGCTGCTTGAACGTTTCTTCTCCTTCACCAATTACAATGAAATCAGCTTCTGGGATACGGTCTAGCCAGTACGGAATATCATATGTTACTTCCGGTCCACCGAAAATAATCGTTAGGTTAGGGTTAATTTTTTTTAACATTTGTGCGACTGTAATCGTTTCTTCAATGTTCCAAATATAGCAGCTAAATCCAATGATATCAGGATTGCGCTTATATAAATCCGTCACGATATTCATCGCTGGATCTTTAATCGTATATTCAACCATCTCAACGTGATAGTCAGGTTCTGCGTATGCTTTTAAACATCGAAGGGCCAAAGATGTGTGAATGTATTTGGCATTCAATGTACTGACAACAATGTTCATGTAAAAAGGCTCCTTTATTTAACATAATCTTAAACCAATTCACTATTGTAGCACATTTAATGGACAAAGTATAAAAGTGATAAGAAATCCTCTCTAGAAAATTTGCTTTTCTAGTATCTGTTTATTTATTTAAATGAGGGAATGTATTATACTTACTCTATTGTAAAGAGGTTTACACAAATATAATGGCCTGAATTATTCATAGCTAACTAAAATCATTTCGTTTTTCAACTTTTGATCACGATGGTTTAAATTTTCGTGAATTTCAAATGGATGAATAGGTGAAGGAGTCTGGTTGATGCTTAAAAAATGGGGATTCACCTGTTTTTGGGCAGACTGATCCCTTGGTGCGGGTTCGATTTTTTAAAAAGGTGATTTAGTTGAGGGAAAGCTGCTGTACCTGGGTCAGTACGTCCGAAAAGAAGTGCGCATAGA
>NZ_LWBK01000029.1:0-56601 GCF_001614195.1 Bacillus sp. VT 712
GTAGACCTAACGGTCTCTTTTTGCCGTTTTTCTTAGGGATATACACCCTTTTTGAAGGGAATGGTTGATAACTTCGATCTTTAAGAGTGGGTATAAGTTTTTCAATATCTTCTATTGAGAAACCATCAATAGTACGTTTATCAACACCCATTGTAAGAGCACCATCATTTTTGCTGAGATTGTCATATGCTGTGAGATAAAATTCCGGATTGTATAGATTTCTGTAAAGTCTTCTAAATTTGTAATTTGGCTTTTGACTCTGTTTTTGCAGGTTGCTTAATACTACTGTTGGACTTTGCATGATGCCTTTCGCACCTCCCCAAGTTCATTTTTAAGCAGACAGACTGCCTTCCTTCGCCATGTACTAGGCTTTCCCTAGCTCAGACTACTACGAAGGCTCCGTTACCTTATTAGGTATTCATGAGCCACACTTCTTGGCAGAACCTTGAAGTCATCCTCAATAGCCTTCTGGCACCCTAACTTAGGTAATCCCCGTTTAGGAGATAAGAGACTTGCTCGTATGGTTTCGGATGCGACTTTCACACGTTTCCATCTATAATGGAGGATGATAAATGTCCCTATATATAGCGACGACACCACTATCGCTATATCATTTACCACATTTCGTATATAAGCATCTTTCCGAAATGAGTTACGGTAGCCTTCCTTGTGCTATCGTTAAAGCAGTTTAGCTTTCATCCTTATCCATACTTCACACCTTGCCGTTCAGTCTTGACTTGATGCTTAGTCAACTCGCGGCTTTCTTGACATGCTATTGTCCCCTTTCAGTTTCCATCCAAGGTTAGTCAAGTGATGCTAGGTCATCTAGGGAAGACCTAATGGCTTGCAATCACCATATTCTCTTATCACCCATTACGGGCGCACGGTATCAACGTAACAAGCGCGTATACTGTTAAAACAATATAAGCAATAACTTTCCAGGCATTTTGGGTCTTTTTCATATCTTCCCCTCCTTAATACATGCTTTCTTCTTTTGAAAATTTACGCTGAATTAATGTCGCAATTAAAATGACAAACGCCAATAAAAATGCTAAAGCAGCTGCATAACCCATCGTTCCTAAATTTTTAAATGCATATTGATAAATTAACAGAACAGCGGTAAGCGTTGAGTTATTTGGACCTCCAGATCCTCCCGAGAAGATAAATGATTGATCAAACAATTGGAATGTTCCAATGAGACCCATAATGACTACAAATGATGTGATTGGCCGTAAATTCGGGACGGTAATATGCCAAAATCGTTGAAAAGCATTGGCTCCATCCAGCTGTGCTGCTTCGTATAAAGAGTCTGGTATATCTTGTAACGCAGCTAAGTAGATGACCATATAAAACGGCGCCGTTGCCCAAATATTCATAATCATGATTGCAACAAGTGCTACTTGAGGGTCTCCTAACCAATTGTATGTAGGAAGTCCTAATATAGCTAAAAATTGGTTAACTAATCCGTTTTGATTATACATCCACATGAAAATCAACGTTAAAACAGCAGATGACGTAAGCGTTGGTAGAAAATAAATGATTCTAAAAAATTTCTCTGCTTTTAGTCCTGCATTTAACGTAGCTGCTAATACCAAAGCTAAAATAGTTTGTGCAGGCACAACAACAATTACATATTTCAGCGTGTTCCAAAGCGCAATATGTGCTTTGTCGTCCTCTAACACCTTCATATAGTTTTCTAGCCCTCGAAAGCTAAATTCAGTACCACCTAGTAGCTGGACTTTATTTAACGATAGAAAGATAGCATAGAAGATGGGAGTAATTACAAATAACAATAATACAAAAAGCGTTGGTGACATAAATCCGTAGCCTTGACCAATATCACGTAGCTTATACTGTTGTTTTTGCCTTTTAGCTTTTTTCATTTTATCCACTCCATTGTTGAGCTTGCTTTATTCGTAGATGCTAATTTCTTTGTTTGCCTGCTCTTCTGCTTTTTGTAGCGCTTCTTTTAAATCACTTTGTCCAAGAAACGCACTTAAAAATTGGTTATTAAAATTGTTCATGATGATAGGGAGGTGTGGACCATCCTGCCACACAGTTGCATAGGAAGCTCCAGCAACAAGTGCTTTTCTTTTTTCATCATTTATATACCCCAGTCTATCTGCAACAGACTTTCTTGTTGGTAAAGCAAAACCTTTGCTTGTCCAAATTTCCATCCCTTTCTTTCCTGTTAAATATTCAATGAGTTTCCATGATGCCTCTTTTTGTTTGGATTCTGCATTCATCACGTATCCCACTGCAAAAGCCATAGTTCCTCGTTTTTTGTTAACTGTTGGTACTTCAGCAGTACCATACTCTAAATGGGGAAACGATTGATCAAGGAATGGTATCATCCAATTTCCCTCTATTACCATCGCCACTTTTTCTTGAGCAAACATATCAGTACCTGAATTAGCTCCAACATCAGATGGCTGAACAGATGTTTTATCCTTTTGATACTGATCAACAATAGGTTGTAAAGCATCTATTACTTCCTTGCTTGCAAAATTAGCTTTGTTATCTTTTACAACATCGCCACCATTTGATTCAGCAATATAGAAAAGCCTTGCTAACTCAGGTGATACGCCTAGACCTTTGATACCTTGTTTTTCGAACACCTTTGACACTTCAATGAGTTCATCCCAGGTTGTTGGAACTTCTACTCCTCCTTTTTTAAAAAGTTTTTCATTATAAAAAAGTGCTAAAGTTGAATAATCCTTTGGAAACCCATACGTCTTACCATCTTTTTGAAACGCTTTCAACATTGGGGTTTCAAAGTCCTCAACATCAAATTTCTCCGTCACGTAAGGGTTTAAGTTTTCAACAATTCCCGTTTCAATTAAGCCAGGCGCTTCCAACGCATCTAAATAAAAAACATCCGGTCCATTGCCTCCAATTAAACGTGTTTTTAAAATATCCATGTATTGATCAGTAATGACTTCATGTTTTACAGAGATTTCTGGATGCTTCTTTTCAAATTCAGCGATTGTTTGCTTCAACAATCGCATTTCTTCAGGATTTCCTCCCCAGCCAGCTAACACCACTTCGGTTTTCTTAACACTGCTTTTGAGTTCATTTGAACACCCTACTAAAGCGGTAATTGCTACAACAAAAAGTATGCTGAACGTCATTAACCACTTTTTATAGTTCATCAATCATTCCTCCTCCGTCATTTCTGAGTCGAGTAGACTTCTCCACTCGACCCTAAAACGATTATGAACAATTCACCGTGCGACAACTTGTTACAACCTTATAACCCGTCGAGTTTTCCAAGACTTTTAACACTTGTTCACCCTTTTCTTTAACTACTTGTACCGAAAGCATTCCTTGACCAATTTGAATATGCTCAACTGTTAAGTTATTCATGCTGTCTAGTAAAGCAGGATTAATAACAATCTGCTTCTTCATACTGTTTGGAAACAATTGCAGCATTGTCTGAATAAACGTTAACGGCGTCCCTGCTGCCCATGCTTGAGGAGAGCAAGCGACAGGATATTTTACCGGTTTTCCATCTGTTTTGGAATAACCACAAAATAGTTCCGGCAAGCGATCATATTCAAAATGTGCTGATGCATCAATTAATCCTTCAATGACTTTATTTGCTTCACGCTGTTTTCCGACTTTGCTAAGCCCCAGCAAAATCATACTGTTATCGTGAGGCCATATACTTCCATCATGATAGCTCATTGGATTATATCCTGCCTCTCCCTTACCCATTGTACGGATACCATACCCAGAAAACATTTTATCGGATAATAGCATGTTTGCTACATGTTCTACTTTTTCTGGATTTAACATATCTGCAAATAGAATATGCCCTGGATTAGAGGTGATTGTTCCTACTTTTTTCTTATGCTCATCTAATGCAATAGCGTAAAATAAAACGTCATCCATCCAAAATTCTTGCTCGAATTTTTCTTTTAACCGAACTGCTTCCTTACGTAATTTTTCTGCTTTCTCCTTCTTTCCAATTTGCTCATAGAGGTTTGCAACTTCAACTTTTGCCTGATATGCATAGCCCTGTACTTCTGCTAAAGCAATTGGTGTTTTCGCATATTCACCATCTCTGTGCACGACTGAATCCGCAGAGTCTTTCCAACCTTGATTGGCAATTCCCTTACTAGATTCTTGGTGATATTCTAAAAATAAATCCCCGTCTCGATCTCCATATTCATCAATCCACATTAGCGCTTTCTCAATATTGTTTTCAAGCCTATATACAAGCTTCAAATCTCCTGTCCATTTTACATATTCTGTTAATAAAATAAGAAATAAAGGAGTAGCATCAATCGTTCCGTAATAAGGCGTAAATGGGATTTGATTCGTATTAGCCAACTCTCCATATCGAATTTCATGCATGATTTTTCCTGGCTGTTCATCTCTCCATGAATTTAAAGTTTCGCCTTGGTATGCTGCCATAGTTAATAGCGTACCCTTTGCAATGCTTGAATTGAACGGAAGCATTTGTAAAGCAGCAATTAAACTGTCTCGACCGAATGGAACGCCAAACCACGGCAATCCTGCCACAGGGAACTCTCCATATCCTACGTTAGTTAATAGTACACGCAGGTCGTTCATTCCTCGATTTATCAACCTTTGAAGTGATTCATGATCTGTTTGTACTTTCGTAGATTGTTCTTCCCACTTTGTATATGAATCTTTTAGCTGAGAGAGTGCTATCTCAACTGGAAGTTTAGCTTTAGGTTCCTCCTGTCCAATCTGTGGTTGAATAGTGAACACAACTTCTTCTACCTCTTCGTGATCTAATGAGAAATGAAATTCAACTTGCCCTTTTTCCGTTACTGAAGTTGATGGACGATTCCAAGCAATGTTTGTAGCACGATAAATGTCATCTGCCCCCACATACTTAAACACTAAGCTTTGCTCACTAATGATTTGTCCACTTCTCTTACCTACATGACCCGTTTGGAAACCTCGAACAATAAACATATCATTAAAATCAACATCCATATGAACTTTAATCGTAAAATCTACACGCTTTGGAAAGTAGTTTTTGAGCTTAATTGTTTCATATAAAACCCCGTCATAAATAAAGCGTTCACGTAAAATTTCAATTGATTCACGCCATAAGATAAGGTTTTCTTCATTTTTTATATGGGGATTGGTTAATCGAATAGTTGCCATATAATTTTCATCAGCATCTGAAGCTAATAGAATTGGATCCTCACCATTTATCTTTATGTTAAGTCCACTCAAAAAGCGAGTGTCCTTCGTATACAAACCTAAACCGTACTGATGGTTTTTGGTGATATTTCCCATTTGATCTGTTAACAGAAATAAATCATTTTCTTTAATTACACGATAATCCATTACTACTCCTCCTATTTACCAAAACGTTTTGGATTTACTTCACAAGGAAAATCCGAAACGTTTCGGATTTTCCTTGTATTAAAAACCACTTATTCGTGGCTTTTAGCTGTCGTTTCTCTAATAATAAGTTCTGTTTCTAAATATCGCTCCATATTTGTAGAACGATTCTCTAATATCTCAATCAATAAATCTGCGGCTTCATATCCTATCTGATACACTTCTTGCCCTACTGTTGTAAGTTGAGGTGATGAGTAAGCAGCAAGCACAATATTATCGTAGCCCACGATAGAAATCTGATCAGGTACACTTCGCCCTAAACGCTTACAAGCCTTTAATGCACCTAATGCCATCAAATCACTTGCACAAAAAAGAGATGTGATTTCTTCGTTATTTTTTAATAGCTCATACGCTTGTTGTTCTGCAACGGCTTCTTCAAACTCCCCGTTTACAACCCAATTTTCACGTATATCAATACCATGCTCTTCCAACGTGTCTAGATACCCTCTAAGCCTTTCTTGACTCACAAACGCATCCTCACTTCCGTTTACCATTCCGATGTGCACATGTCCTAATTGCACTAAATGTTCAACTGCTTTCTTAGCCCCTAGCTTGTTATCTGTTGTCACATAACCAACTAAATTGGAACGAATCGGGATATCGACAAGGACACAGGGAATGTTGCTTTCAAGCACTTCCGTTAGATACGGATCATCCTTTTTAATTCCTTGAATGATTGCCCCATCCACTCTTCTTTCTTTGCAAAGCTGCGTATACGTTTTTTCGCGTTGTTTTGTTGTATTGGTATTAAATAAAATTAAATCATAGCCTAAAAGAGAGGCTCTTTCATTTACTCCACATAAAACTTCAAACGTAAAATTATCTTTGACACTTTCTCGACTAATTCCTGAAACAAGTAGACCGATTGTCTTCGACTTTTGCATGACCAAACCACGAGCTAAAGTGTTTGGGCTATAATTCAGCTTCTTAGCTACATTTATAATCTTTTGCCTAGTCTTTTCATTCACATCGGAATGCCCATTTAATGCACGAGATACCGTCGTAATAGAGACGCCTGCAACTTTCGCAATATCTTTTATAGTTGTCAATTACACTTCCTCCAAAACGTTTTGGATAACTTATGAGAACATTGTAACGCTTTCAAAATGATTTTTCAAGACAAAAAAACACCTAAATTAATCTATTTTAGGTGCTGTTTTTGTACAAAGTGGTAGCTCAATTGAAAAGCATGTTCCTTTTCCTTTTTCACTCTTCACGTGAACCTTCCCCTGCATATAGTGAATAATGCGGAAAGAAACCATTGTTCCTAAGCCTGTTCCTTTTTCCTTGGTTGTAAAATAAGGTTCGCCTAACCGGCTAATCTGCTCACTCGTCATTCCACACCCCGTATCATGAATCTCTACCGTAACTGTTTCTCCGCTTTTTTTCAGCTTTACTTCGAGCTTCCCTCCATTAGGCATTGCTTCAATACTATTTTTGACTAAGTTAATAAAACACTGCTGAAGCTTCTTTCGTTCTCCACACACCTTAGCTTGCCCATGCAAAAGAGAGGGAGGAAGTAAAACGACACCGTTCATATTTGCAAGTGGTTTCATAATTTGTAAAACATGTTGAATTTCTACTCCTACATCTACTTGTTCCGGTCGCTCAGGGGCTGAATTTGCAAAGAGTAAGTAATCATCAATAATATCCTTCGCACGATCAAGTTCATCAATTGCAATTGATAAATACCGCTTTTTTATGGGATTTTGTTCATCTTCCCCTAGCATTTGCATAAAACCTCGACTAGCAGTTAATGGATTGCGCACTTCATGTGAAATACTTGCAGCTAGGTGACTGACGACTTCTAGTTTTTCAGCTTTCACCAATCGTTTAAGAATTGATAGATTGGTTCGAATAGCTTCCCATAGAACCGTAATAACTAGCGTACCAATTACATCTAAGCAAACAAATTCAATCCACAAAAAAGTTGGCAGCACAATATCAAAAACAAAAATCGAGACTCCCATAGCCAAAAGTGCACCTACGAGACTTATTAATGTACTTGCTATGATTCTTTGTTGCAAAGACATGGCTAAATATTTCTTCGCAATTATGAATAATGGGATACTTAAAATTGGTAAAGATATTAACGTAACGTAAAATCCTACTCCGCCTATTAAAAAACGTATGGTTAAAATCAATACCAAAAGAAAGGTTCCAAATCCCGCTCCCCCATACAGTGTTCCTAAGATATATGGGATACGTCGAAGGTCAATATTATATCTATCAGGGACAATAACGGCATCAACAGGAAAAAGAATGCATAACAAGATAGAAAGGATTGGAAATATTGCTATCGTCCAATTTTTCAACCAATCTATTTGTTTTGCATACTTTAATAAATAGTACATTTGAACTAAAAATAATGGTAATAATATAAATAAAAAGTTAATTAACAAATCTTTTGTGAAAAAGCTCATTCATTCACCGGTCTTTCAACATATTCTTCAACTAGCTCTGCTTATCTACTTGTTAGAATACTGCATTCTCACCTTTTTTTAAATAGCTTTTTCACAATTTGTTACAAATTTGGTTGAATTATTGCGATATTTGATTCACTCTATGGCGAGCGGTTTCATATTCTTCTATCATTTGATTAAAAAGTTCTTGTACAGTTGGAATAGTTGAAATTAAGCCAATAACTTGTCCGGCCCAGCCGAATCCTTCTTTTTCATTGTTTTCGTATATATAACGGCAGTTAGCTTTTCCACTAATTAAGTCTTGTAATTCTTCGTACCGATCTCCCATATACTCACGTTCTACAATAGAAAGCGTGTAATCTGACTTTAATACGCGCCCGGGTGCACCCAAAGAACGCTTGATAACAATCGTGTCTCTTTCGGTCCCTTCAACAATTGCTTGTTTGTAACGTTCGCCTGCGTGTACACATTCCTTTGTAGCAATAAATCTTGTTCCCATTTCAATTCCCTCTGCTCCGAGAGCAAATGCTGCTAAAAGACCTTGGCCGTTTCCTATTCCCCCACTGGCTAATACAGGAATGGACACTGCTTGAGCTACTCTAGGAATCAGTACCATCGTTCCTAAATCATCTCTTCCAATATGCCCACCAGCTTCTTGACCAACAGCCATAACCGCATCTGCACCTAGCTCTTCTGCTTTTTGTGCTTGCCTTACGTTAGAGACAAGCACCAACGTTTTAATACTAGTGCCCTTTAACTTTTCAATAATTGGCGCTGGATTCGCTCCTGTAATAGAAACAACCGGTACTTGTTCAGTAATTGCTACTTCTAAAAGTTCTTCATAAGAAGTGCCGGTTTGCCCTCCAACAGCAAAGTTAACACCAAAAGGAAAAGAAGTAAGCGCCTTAACCTTATGAATTTCACGGGTAAGGTTTTCTTTTGTCTTTAAAGTCATAGCCGTAATTTGTCCAAGTCCACCTGCGTTTGATACAGCTGCGGCTAGCTCACTATAAGCTAGATAAGCAAGGCCGCCTTGAACGATTGGATAGCGAATTCCTAGTAACTCCGTAACACGTGTTTTCATTAATTGTTCTCCCCTTTCACACCAAACCTATCTTTCATTATGCCAAAAAGTTCCTAGTACCTCTACTATATTCTCCCTCCTTTCTTCTATGTCTTTCGTGAAGCTAAATATATGTTAGAATAAAAGTGGAAATCAGCATGAAAAGAAGGCATACTTCAAATGCATATTTCAATTATTTTAACAATGCTAGCTGTTGGGCTTATTCTAGGCTTTGTAGGAGCAGGAGGTTCTGAATTTATTATCTCTCTTTTAACATTATTTTTTAATGTTCCCGTTCATATCGCTTTAGCCACTGCTCTAGCAGCAATGATTTTCTCTTCTCTTTCAATTGCTATCAGCCACTATCGTGAAGGAAACGTTTCACTTAAATCAGGCATTATTGTTGGGATTGTAGGGGCTTTGGGAGCATGGCTCGGCTCGCACTTTTCAAGCTTTATACCAGAGGATCAGGTTATTATCAACAGGGCTTCTTAGATATTCAATTATTATTTGAGGTAGTTGTAGGAACAATGGTAGGTTCATATATCGGTGCCAAGTTTACAAAACGCGTACCAACACCCGTGTTAAAAACATCTCTTGTTGCTTTACCTATTTTTTCAGGCTTTTTGCTTATTATATAAAAAAGCGCATTCCCATGCGCTTTTTTAGTTTATTGAACAACTAGCTTTATTTGATTTTGTGAAGGATCTTTTGTAAAGATAGCTTGATCTTCTTTACTAATTACTGCGCCTATGTCTTTCAAACGATCCACCACTACCTCTCGCTTTTCTTCATCTGGAAACTCAATTGTAAAATACTTCATTCCAGGACTTTTTTCAGACGGTGCATTCGCGCCTCTTCCGTTCCAAATATTCACTCCAATATGGTGATGATATCGTCCTGTAGACATAAACAATGCTTGGTTAGGGAAACTGCTAACGACATCAAACCCTAACTTCTCATAAAACGCTCTCGTTTCTTCTAAGTCAGCGACGTGCAAATGAATATGCCCCAATACTGTATGAGCCGGTAACCCTTCCCACTTTTCATTTGTTGCTTCTGCTAAAACAGCTTGAGCATCAAGGGGAAGCGTAGCCATTTTAACTTCATCATCATTCCACTCCCAATTAGCATCAGATCGATCTCGATATATTTCAATTCCGTTCCCATCAGGATCAGCTAAGTATATCGCTTCACTAACTAAGTGATCCGAAGCCCCCTGCACTGGATACCCTGTTTTAACTAAATGACGAATAATCTCACCTAAGGCTGCACGTGATGGTAATAATAAGGCAAAATGATAAAGACCGGTTTTACGTTCCTGCTTTGGTTCTGGACTAGAAAGCTGCTCTAATGTAACGAGAGGTGTTTTTCCGTCTGCTGTTAATACGGCTTTCATACTGGATTTTGTTAGAACTTGAAAACCTAGCACTTCTTCATAGAAACGCAGCGATTTTAAAATATTATTTACACGAAGCGCAACCTGACTAACGAATGTATGAGGCTTTTGATGAAATGACATTTCTTTCTCTCCTTCTTTTTCATATAAAATGGAATCCCAAATATTTATTTTATATAATTAACTTACTTTATGTAAGTAAATTATATTTATATCAGACAAATTCGTCAAGTCGTTTTATTCCTTTACTTTAGTAATAAACTACTTTATTACTTCATTAGCACAGACTCTTGAGAATCGTCATAAAGACATGATTTAATCAATGTCAGGAGGGGTGACCATGACATTATCTTGGATTTTATCTTACATAGTTGTTTCATTAACAATTGTATTAATTCCCGGTCAAGACATGCTATTTGTTTTGACTCAAAGCTTAACCTCAGGTGTTAAAGCAGGAATGAAAACAGTACTAGGTTCCATTACCGGTACTTTCATTCATAC
Organism: Bacillus sp. VT 712; assembly: GCF_001614195.1. NCBI lineage: Bacteria > Bacillati > Bacillota > Bacilli > Caryophanales > Bacillaceae > Bacillus > Bacillus sp. VT 712. Next base: position 10,775 of record NZ_LWBK01000029.1, read on the forward strand.
GCTCTTGGCAGCTGGAGGGCTATCTATTATTTTTCAGCAGTCCGTATTAGCATTTAATATTTTAAAAATTGTTGGCGTGCTTTATCTTTTATTTTTAGCTATTCAGTCATTTCGTTCTAAAACTGAGCCTTTATCTTTAACTTCCACTCAGATGAATACAGCGCAATTTTTCAAAAAAGGTTTTTTTACCAATCTGTCTAATCCAAAGGTAGCTATATTCTTCATTACATTTCTACCTCAGTTTGTGAACCCATCATTAGGTTATGTAGGCCTACAGATGTTCTCTTTCGGCATGATTTTCATTTTAGAAACGTTAGTTGTCTTTTCTCTTGTAGTACTTTTCGCTTCTTACCTTGGAAAGCGTGCAAAAAACAACCGTCACGTGCAGTTATCACTAAAGTATATACAAGGTACAGTATTTGGCATTTTAGGTTTGAAATTATTATTTACAGATCACTAATGGAAGCCTGTTTATACAGAGCTTCTTTTTTCATTCATATTAACTCTTTTTTTATACATACTAAGTGAAAAGCCTAAGAAAGTAAGGAGTTTTACAATGGATTTATTAAAAGATTCCCTCATTCTATTGACTAGAATTGTTACTATTTTACCTCTCTTGCTTATTATGACGCTGTTTATGGGCAGACGCTCAATCGGCGAGCTTCCCATCTTTGACTTTCTTATTTTAATGTCTCTTGGCGCTGTTGTAGGAGCAGATATTGCTGACCCAAAAGTTGAACATATCCATACAGCGATTGCAATTGTTATGATTGCCATTTTCCAGAAAATTATTGCTTACTTTAAGATTCACTCGCGCTCATTTGGAAAAAAGATTACATTTGAACCAATTGTTGTCATTAAAGATGGTGCATTTTTAATTGAGAATCTTAAGCGCATTCGATACTCAATTGATAATATTTTATATATGCTTCGCCAAAGTAACGTCTTTGATATCAGTGTTGTTAAAATCGCTGTTATTGAATCCAACGGGCAATTAACCGTTCAAAAAAAAGCGTCCAAAGAATTTTTGACGCGTGATGATTTGCAAATTGCAAATAACCAATTAGATCTTGCTTATCCCTTAATTATTGAAGGAAAGATATACGAGGAAGTATTAACTTACTGCAACCAGACAAAAGAATGGTTATTAAGCGAGTTAAAAACACGAGATATTGAAAATCTCTCTGATATTTTCTTTGCTTCACTGACTGATGAGGGTAAACTACATGTATCACTATATTCACCAATAAATCCGGCCCCGCCGCTACATCATTAAAAGATTTGCTTATTTTATTTACTAAAATAAGTACATAGTAAAGTCCTTCATGATAAGCTTTATTTAAAAATATTTCTGAATAAATGTACAGCATGGACTTTTATAGCTTTAACCGTGAAGTTATGCTATTTTAGTAGATACAAGATTGTTTGCGTATTAGGAGGTTTATATGGACTTTGTTGACTCACTATCATCTGTTGATGGTTGGAAAAATATTGGTTTAGCAGTTGGGATTTTTTTAATTTTCCTTGTGCTGCGTAAACTGTTTACAACTTATTTATTTAAATTTATTATCGGGTTTGTTAAGAATAAAAAAATTGACCTTATCACAAGTATTTTAGAAGCATTTGAAAAGCCAATGAGGTGGATTTTTGTAATCATTGGTATTCAGCTTGCGCTCCCTTATCTACCGTTTGAACTTTTAACGGCTGAGCGTGAAAGCCAGATTATACGTTCTGCTTTTATTATTCTCGCAGGGTGGGGACTTTACAACCTAGCGGATTCAACGGCTCTCTTTTTCTCAACTTTCTCCAAAAATTTTGATGTTCAAGTAGACCGTATTGTTATTCCATTTGTTGAGAAATTTATTCGCATTATCGTTGTCGTTTTATCTGCTTCCATTATTGGTGAAGAATGGGGCTTCAACGTTAATGGATTCGTAGCCGGCTTAGGACTCGGAGGGCTAGCATTTGCCCTTGCAGCTAAAGATACGGTTAGCAACCTTTTTGGCGGAGTTGTTATTATTACAGAAAAGCCTTTTACAATTGGAGATTGGATTAAAACACCAAGCGTTGAAGGCGTGGTTGAAGATATTACATTTCGAAGCACAAAGGTGCGAACGTTTGCTCAAGCGCTTGTAACAGTTCCCAATGCAACCCTATCAAATGAGCCTATTGTAAACTGGGCTAAAATGGGGAAACGTCAAATATCATTTCATTTAGGATTGAATTATAATACACCTAAAGAAAAGCTGGAAACCTCAGTTGAGCGGATTAAGCAAATGCTGATGGAAGATGAAGATATTCATAAGGAAACGATTATTGTTAATTTTGAAACCTTTAACGAATCGAGCCTTGATGTTCTGCTATACTTCTTTTCTAACACAACGGCTTATGCTGACTATTTAGAGGTAAAAGAAAAAATAAACTTTAAAATTATGGACATTTTACAAGAAGAAGGAGTTGACTTTGCTTTTCCAACTCGTGCTCTTGTAGTGCAACAATCTGAAGATATCATTAAACAAGATACAAATATATTAGAAAGGTCTCGCGGATAAAAAAAGGGTTGCTAAATAAATTAGCAACCTTTTCTCCTTTCTATTTTATTTTGAGATAAACATTTGTGTCCAATAATGTCCGTAGCTTCCGCCTTTAACATAACCTACTCCAATTTCTGTAAAGCTACTGGATAAAATATTTTTTCTGTGCCCTTCGCTGTTCATCCATGACTTCACAACGGCTTCTGGTGTCGCTTGTCCAGCAGCAATGTTTTCACCTGCTGTTTTATAGGAAATACCAAAGTTTTTCAGCATAGTAAAAGGACTTCCGTATGTAGGAGAAGTATGGCTAAAGTAGTTTTTATCAATCATATCTTGAGATTTATAGCGAGCTACTCGCGCTACTTCCCAATTAGATTTCAACGGTTTTACCCCTACTTTTGCGCGCTCTTCGTTCACAAGTTTTACAACCTGCTCTTCAAATGATTGAGCCGTAGTATTTACGCTTGGCACATTGATTTTTTGACCAGGATAGATTACATTGTGGTTCGAAATACTTGGGTTTGCATCAATAATTTCTTGAACACCTACCTGGTATTTCACTGCAATTTTCCACATAGTATCTCCTGATTGAACAGTATGTACTGTAGATGCTTGAGCAGTATGATTTAATCCAAAAACAAGAGTGACAGACAACATTGTAATTGATGAGAATTTTAATAAAGTTTTCATAATCATATTAAAGCAAATTTTTTGACAGATTAATAGCGGTAATAATCACCTATACTACTAATTTTAGAGAATAGTTTATACCAAAAGAGTTTGGGACATAACAAAATGATTGCTTCTAAGAGACGAACAATAGCTGTTCCAATCTTTTTGGTTTGTCTGAACACGTTCGTTCCATTGCGCTACGGCCACTCTCTTTCCGCGGGGAGGAACCTGAGCTTCCTCGCTGCGCTGCGGGATCTCAGTTTTCCCTCTCTTTCCCGCAGGAGTCGAGTGTCCTACGCTCCATTCCACCCTGTCTCCAACATTGTTTTCACAATCAACCAAAAAACCTGACCGATTAAAAGTTATGAACTCTCAATCGGTCAGGTTTATCATTGGCTGAATTACTTATGTCCCAGCCTCTTTATGAAGATAGCGCCTGTGAAGGATCGACTTCAGGGATTGGCATTGGTTCTGAAACAACTTCGGTTACCTGACGTCGCTTGATGACTTCCACGTATTGAATATGATGATTTTCCATTGCCTTCACTTTAAAATCATACTGTTCAAACGCAATAATATCCTGTTGCTTTACATCATATTTTTCTGTTAATACCCAGCCACCGATCGTATCGATTTCTGTATCATCAATTTGAATGCCAAGCAGCTCATTAATTTGACTTACAAGCACTTTACCATCCACAATGTAATGATAATCTTTCACCTTTTGAATGAGAGGCTTTTCATCCGTATCAAATTCATCACGAATTTCACCAACGATTTCTTCTAAAATATCTTCAATTGTTACAATACCAGCTGTACCACCATATTCATCAACTAAAATCGCCATTTGAATGCGTTCACGCTGCATTTTTAGCAGTAGATCGTGAATAGAGACCGTTTCAACCACTTGAATAATTGGACGAATATAATCTTTTAAATGAATTGACTGCACATCTTTCATAACAATCTCAGTTAAGATTTCCTTCATGTTTAGCAAACCAACAATATGGTCTTTATCGCCATCAATAATAGGATAGCGAGTGAATCGCTCTTCTTTTGCCATATCTAAAATATATTCAATCGTATCTTCTTGATCAATTGAGACCACTTCTGTTCGTGGTACCATAATCTCTTTTGCCACTCGGTCATCAAAGTCAAAGATTTTACTGACATATTTAAATTCTGATTGATTAATTTCACCGCTTTTATAGCTTTCTGATAATAAGATGCGAAGCTCTTCTTGACTATGTGCTAATTCATGCTCTGATGCTAATTTTAGTCCAAATAAACCTGTTAGCAAGCGAGCTGAGCCATTAAGTACCCAGATGAAAGGATACATGATTTTATAAAAGAATATTAGCGGCTTTACAAATAATAGAGTCACCGCTTCAGCTTTTTGAATAGCAAACGTTTTAGGAGCTAGCTCTCCAACTACCACATGTAGAAACGTAACGACAGCAAACGCGATAGCAACTGAAATGATGGTAGATACCCCTCCTTCAATACCAAGTTGCTCAAAAAGTGGTTCAAGCATATGAGCTACAGTAGGCTCACCTAACCACCCAAGGCCTAATGCTGTAATTGTAATTCCCAGCTGGCAAGCGGATAAATATTCATCTAGGTTGGTAATAACTTGCTTCGCAGCTTTTGCATTTTTGCTCCCTTCCACCACTAATTGATCGATTCTAGAGCTACGAATTCGAATAATTGCAAATTCTGTAGCAACGAAAAAGGCAGTTAATGCAATCAGTACCGCTAATAAAATCAAGTTAAATATGTCCAATCAAGTTCCTTAGCTCGTAATAGTACGAGTAAGGAGTCACCTCCTAAGTGATTAAAAGTTTAAAACATTTTTTATTGCTAAATAGTTATTTCTTTTTATTTTAAATGTAAAAAACTGTGTCGTCAAACCTTTTAGCCAGTGTTCTAACACGAATCTTAAGTATAAATACTTTACACCTTTTATAAAAGACACTTCTATTTTTTACTGTTCACAGGCATATAAAAGCTTACAATAACACATATCACGCCTATCAAAAAGAGAAAAATATGCATCTCACTTAAAAATACTGTTAGGTAATCACCTGCGTTTCTTGCGTGAATGGGAACTAAACTCAATTCCATGATAAGACTAACGAATGCAATTGCGTTTAAACAAATGCCTAACAAAAACAACCCTAGTCTACTCCTGATTCCCAATAAGAACATTCCTTTCACATATTCAGCTTTTACATTTCAATAATGACAGAATTTTCACTTATTATTACAGTATGAGTTCCTTAAAATACTTATCACTGATTATTTTTATTATATGAAGAAATAAACTATTCGACATTTGGTGTGTATACAATACCTTTAAGGCAATTGCGAGTCAACTCTGAAACTTAAGCATTCTGCAAGATAAATACATCTATCAAGAATCTTTCGTTTCTTTAGCGTGACAGTTCGCTATCTTACCCAATAAATATTATGTTACCTGTAGATAATTTGCAGTTACGCTATCAATACACAAAAAAAGCTGCATCATTTATAGACGCAGCTTTTTCCAATTTTACTACAACGAAAAGAAAGATCTAATTGGATTCTTATGTAAAATTAAGAAACAACTCTTATTCTTCAGTTAGCGCCCCAAATATCTTGAGCAATTTTAATGACGTGACTAATTTTATTCCATTGCTCTTCTTCTGTTAGTTCGTTTCCTTCTTCCGTACTTGCAAACCCGCATTGTGGACTCAGTGACAAGTTTTCTAGAGGAATAGATGCACTCGCTTCTTTAACTCTTTGTTTAATGACCTCTGCATCTTCTAATGTAGGAAATTTAGATGTTACTAGTCCTAATACAACTGTTTGGTTGTTACGTGTAAAACTTTTTAATGGCTCAAAATCTCCTGAACGATTATCATCATATTCAAGGAAAAGCCCATCTACATGCAAGTTAGCAAAAATTGCGTCTGAAATAGTATCGTAGCCACCACTGGTAATATACGTAGATCTAAAGTTTCCACGACAAATGTGCATCGTAATGACCATATCCTCCGGCTTTTTAGAAATCGCATCGTTTAAGCAGTTGACTCTCGTATCAATAATATCTTTTACATCCATACCCAGCTTCTCAACAACTGCATCTATACGTTCTTCAGAAACAAAATCAATCCATGAAGTATCATCTAACTGTAAGTAGCGGCAGCCTGCATCATAAAAAGCTTGAATTGCTTTTTGATAAGCAACTACCGTGTCATGATAAAACTGTTCTCTATCCCCATTGTAGTAAGTATCCTCTTGAATTCGAGTGAATAACATGTTGGGACTTGGAATAGCAAACTTAGCAACTTGGCTTCCATCACCATATTGTTCAACAGCTTCTTTTAAAAATGTAAAATGTTCCAGCATATAATGATGGTTGAAATCTACTTTACCAACTACCTTGATTGCTTTATTTTTTGTTTTGGCACCTTTAAATTGACTAATATACTCCGTTTCAAACTCTTCTACACCATCTAGACCTGATAAGAAATCTAAGTGCCACCATGCACGTCTAAATTCTCCGTCAGTGATAGATTTAAGTCCCACTTCGATTTGTTTTTGGACAAGCTTTTCAATCTCCTGGTCCTCTACAGATTTTAAAGTCGTTTTACTGATCTGACCATTTGTATAGGCTTCTCTTGCTTCTTTGAGAGGAGTTGTTCTTAAAAAGCTCCCTACATGATCAGCTTTAAATGGAGCTTTCACTAATGTCTTTGTCATGGTTCTATTCCCTCTTTCTGTTCAAAATAAAAAACCTCTTCTTAAAGATAAGAAGAGGTTAATAGTCGTTATTGGTTCTTCTCCTATCTTCAAGCAAATTGCTACTGGAATTGGCACAGTACTTTAACAGTCTGTTGCCGAGGCTTCACAGGGCCAGTCCCTCCGCCTCTCGAGATAAGAATATTCAATTAATTAACTAGGGAAAATATTACACCTACTTTCTTAGTCTGTCAACAAGGAATTTGAAAAATCAGAAATAAAAAATTTTTCATTCAGTATTCAGAAGTGGTTCATATCCTTTTGAGTTCATGAAAGATAGACCGTGGTCAAACATATCGCGTCACTTTAGTTGTCTACATCTATATAATATATGTTATAATCATGTGACCTAGGTTTTAAATAAGGAGGAACCTCACAAAGATGTTAGTTAAAGGATTACAACTATTAAAATATGCCTTTTTAATCGGAGCTGTGGTATACGGAATAATCGCTTTTCAGAACAGTGATTCTACCAACTATATTGCTTATTTACCATACATTCAATTAATGCTAAGTTTATTTTTATTTATTGAAGCTGTTTTGACGTTTAAAGAAAGCAAGTTGCATTCAGCGTTTTTTCTGGTCATTTCTGTGTTCTGCTTCGCTATCTATTTTGAAGTTTAAAAAAAGCACGCTGCCCGTAGCGTGCTTTTTCACTTCCCACTCTTTAAAGCCGTTACAACTTCACCGATTGGGAGGTGTATTTGATTATCAAACACATAATCATAGTAAGTTGGCTCTTTATTAATAATGACCATTGGTACCTGACCATGTTTTCTAACTAATAAAGGAATTTGATTAATGGGTGTTACCTGCAAAGATGAACCCATGACAATAAATAAATCACTTTGTAAAGCTGCCTCTACAGCTTCTTCAAACCAGTGAATTGAATCTCCAAATAAAACTACATTGGGCTTTAGTGCCTCTTCACACGACGTACAGCTCGGTAATTCAACTTTGGTTAGAAAATTTAACCCAAACTCACTTCCACATTTTTGACAATGTGCTCGCTTAATTGTTCCGTGAATTTCATATACATTCGTGCTTCCTGCTTTCTGATGCAAGCCGTCAATATTTTGTGTAATCACATGCACGGTCTTTTCTTCTTCTAATTCTGCTATAAAGTAATGACCTGAGTTAGGTTCATATTCATCAAGCAGCTTCACACGAAAAATCTCTTTAAATAGCTCCCAAAAAAGTACCGGATTGTTCTGATAAAAAGAAGTAGAAATCACATCTGAAAATTCTAGGTTTTTTCGATACAATCCGTTTTGCGAGCGAAAATCAGGTATGCCCGACTCTGTACTTATTCCCGCTCCCGTAAAGACACAGATCCGACTTGCCTCTCCAATTCGTTTCTTTAACTCTTCAACTTGCATATTCATTGGCGCTCTCTCCTACTTTACAATCAATACGGGTATCTTCACATGTTGAGCAATTTTATGGCTCACGCTCCCCAAAAACATTTCTTTTACTGGATTTAAGCCTCGGCTTCCAACTACTACAACATCAAAGCGATTGTTGTTAGCAAATTGAATAATTGTTTTAGCAGCATCTCCATGAATAAACGTAATTTCATACTCTATATCAGATTTCTCTAAAACTTCTTGTGTTGTTTGGATACGCTTTTCTCTTGCTTCATCTTTTCCAAGCGTGTTTAACCTACTATCTCCTTCTACTGCATATATCACTTGAACAAAGCTTCGATCAGTTAATCTTGCTAAAGCAACCGCTTTTTCAGCTGCTCTAGCAGCGTGTTCAGACCCATCTGAAGCTAATAAAATTCGCTTAAACATGTCCTTCACTCCTTTTCTATCAATTATAACAGCTCTACTATTTTTTATTCCATTGAAGAAAGCGATATAAAAATTAAATTTTCTAAAAATATTTACGCTTTTGTGTTATACTAATAAACAGAAATGCTATACTAAATAAAAGGAATGATGGCATTATGGGGTTTGAGCTGATATGTACCTTTTGCAAAGGGCTTGGGAAAGTAATGATTATTCCTGGCATATTCTACACAAAAAAGTGTAAGCATTGTGAAGGTACTGGTTTGAAACTAAAAAAAGACGAAACTCCTCTATAAGAAGTCTCGCCTTTATATCGTTTAGATTGATAATTCTTTTGATAGTTGATACATACGCTCATCAATATGATGAGGTTCACCTAGGATTTCCATAATATTATAATCAACAATTTCATTTTTACGGATACCGATTGCACGCCCGCCTTTACCTTCCATTAATAACTCAACGGCGCGGCCACCAAAACGACTTCCTAACACGCGATCTTGTGCTGTTGGTGATCCACCGCGCTGAATGTGCCCTAGAACCGTAACGCGAGTTTCAATTCCAGCAGCTTCTTCAAGCTGTTTTGCTACTTCGTTTCCTGTAGCTACACCTTCAGCAACAACGATAATACTATGTTTCTTACCACGCTCTTGGCCTTTCTTTAAACGATCTACCATCTCTTGGAACTCATCTTTCGCTTCAGGAATTAAGATTGTTTCAGCTCCTCCAGCTAGCCCTGACCATAGAGCAATATCTCCAGCATTACGTCCCATTACTTCAATAATAAAAGAACGTTCATGTGAAGTAGCCGTATCGCGAATTTTATCAATTGCATCGATAACAGTATGTAAAGCTGTATCGAAACCTAGAGTAAAGTCTGTTCCTGGAATGTCATTATCGATTGTTCCTGGAATACCTACACATGGAAAACCAAGCTCAGTTAGCTTAACAGCTCCCATGTAAGATCCATCTCCACCGATTACAACCAAACCTTCAATACCATGCTTCTTTAGGTTTTCAATACCTTTACGGCGTCCCTCTTCTGTTTTAAACTCTGGACATCTTGCAGAATATAACATTGTTCCACCGCGTTGAATGATATCACCAACATCACCAACTTCAAGCTTTCGAATATTCCCTTCAATTAACCCTTGATATCCTTGATAAATACCGTAAACTTCCATTCCTTCATGAATCGCTTTACGCACAACAGCACGAACCGCAGGATTCATTCCTGGAGAATCACCGCCGCTTGTTAATACACCTATTCTTTTCATTACTTTTCACCTCATCAAAAGTCAAATCAATTGACACTGTATTCTATTTTTACATTCTACATGACTACAAAGTATTTGTGTAGTAATTCACAACAGATTTCTATTATTATTTTTAAATGTCCTTACATTTTCATATGTTTTAGTTATTAACAGCTAAATATTCAATTTTTTTCTATTTCTCAAAATCAAAACACATCATTCTGCTCACTCTAATTTTCATTTTTTTCATATTTTGTAATGAAAATGTAACGTTTCCATCTGTCGAAAGGTGTTATGATTATTTTACGAAAATTGATGAAAAATTGATGGAGGCCCATTATGAAGAAATTTGTGGCGGTTTTTACCCTCGCTAGCTTTTTATTTGCTAGCCCTTTAGTCAGCCAAGCTGCGCTAGGTGATCAAACATTAAAGCAAGGAATGAGAAATCAGGATGTTCAGCAATTACAGCAGCTTTTAAAGAAAAAAGGTTATTTCACTGGCAATACAACAACTTATTTTGGACCAGCTACATCAAATGCAGTTAAATCATTTCAGCGTAAAAATGGATTGTCTGCCGATGGAGTTGTTGGAAAAAGCACATATGCAAAGCTTGGAGTAAAAACTTCTTCACAGACTTCTACATTTAATGCTTCAAAAGTTATTAATAAAGGAAAGCAGTATGTAGGGGTACCATATCGCTGGGGTGGAACAACTCCTAGAGGATTTGATTGCAGTGGCTTTATTGGTTATACATTCAAGCAGGGCGCTGGCATTACTTTACCTCGAACTGTAGCAGAGATTTATAAAAAAGGGACACGAGTTACAAGCTTACAGCCTGGGGACATTGTATTTTTCCAAACATACCAAAAAGGCGCTTCCCATGCCGGTATCTACATGGGAAACAATCAATTTTTACATAGCTCATCTTCAAAAGGTGTTTCAGTTTCTTCATTAAAAGATAGCTATTGGAGCAAGCGTTATATTGGTGCAAAAAGAATTCGTTAAATAACAAAAAGCCAACTTGCGTTGGCTTTTTTAACGGCAAAAACTATAGTACTCATTAATAATATCTAATACTGTTGGATATTCATCTACCCACGTAAAATTTGTCTTTTCATTTTGTTCTTGTTCTGTTTCTTGTTTAATTGTAATTTGCTCCACACAAGATCTCTCCCTTTTTCTGTTATATAACATATATATTATCTATCTTTTGTTTTATAACAAAAAATCAAAAAAAGAAGACATGCTAAAAGAAGAGGGTTGAACATAACAAAACAAATTTTCAAAAAGAGGAACACTAGCTGTTCCCATCTCTTTGATTTGTCTCAACACGTTCGTTCCATTGCGCTACGGCCACTCGCTTTCCGCCCTGTTTCCAACATTGTTTTCACAATCAACAAAAAAACCTGGACGATTAAAGATGAGGAACTCTCAATCGTTCAGGTTTATCATTGGCTGAATTACTTATATCCCAGCCTCTTCTTTTAATCTGCTTGAATTTTAATATACCATGTACGGTTTCTAGGGCCATCAAATTCACAAAAATAAATCCCTTGCCACGTTCCTAATAATAAATTTCCATTCTCAATAATAAGTTGTTGCGAAGAACCAACTGTACTTGCCTTTAGATGGGCAGCTGTATTCCCTTCAAAATGCTGATCTTTTTCATCAATCCAAGGATATACCTCGTCAAATCTTCTAATCATGTCACGTTTTACATCTGGATCTGCATTTTCATTAATTGTAATACCAGCGGTCGTATGTGGACAATATACGGTGACTACTCCGCTTTTCACTTGATGCTTTTTAATTTCTGTTTCCACTTGACTTGTCAAATCAATCATCTCATCGCGATTACTCGTTTGAAGTTTAAATGAATGTAGCATGTTTTCACGTCCTTTTTCGATTAGTTAGCATAACACCTATTGAACTCGTAAAGACTAATATATATTCTTTTTTATCGTACTGTTTTTTACTACTGAACTCAATATATTACTAATAATGTAAAGGTGATGAAGACTTGCTCAATTCAACGTTTCAACGAGATACAGAGTACGTTGTTAAGACATTTCTAGAATTAGCAGGTGGTAGCAGTGACATAGCTTCAAAAAAGCTATGGATTTCATCTACTGATTTTGTTTATATTCTTTATCTACAAGGGCTTGTAGACAGCGAAAAGCTGAATCAATTAACAGAAAAAATGATTCAAACAAAAACCTCATCACCAGCCAACACGCTAGATCGTTGGGATTCCTTTATCTCAACTGTTGAAAGCAGTGAAGTTTATACGTACAAGCAAGCTCTCACTGCTTTTTTAAAGGAGAACCTTTATTATTTATTCATAATCGTACAACGGCTTTTTCTTTAAATATGACAATAGCTAAACAGCGTACGTGGAGTGAACCAACGACCGAAAAAGTTGTGCGTGGTCCAAAGGTTGCGTTAATTGAAAACTTAGAAGAAAATATCGGCATATTAAGGCAAAGAGCAAGTGATGCAAACTTAACAGTCGAAGATGTTTTCATTGGAGAAGAACGGCTTCATCGAACATCAATTGTTTTTCATAAAAAGCAATGTCAACCTCATATCGTTAATCAAGTTCGCCAAAAACTTCAAAACATTAATCTTAATAATGTTCAAGGTTCTGGAATGATTGAAGAATTTCTCGAAGAAGCTTCTTATTCTCCTTTTCCACAGGTCCAAAATACAGAAAGACCTGACCGCGTCTTAGCTGCTATTAATGAAGGCAGAGTTGCAATTTTTGTAGACGGTTCACCTTTTGCTCTATTAGTACCAACAACAATTGACATGATTATGAAATCGCCCGATGACTATTACGAAAGATGGTTGGCAGGTTCTCTCTTACGCCTTCTTCGCTATATTTCAATTTTCATTACGCTCTTTTTTCTCAGCCATTTATATTAGCCTTGTTTCTTTTCATCAAGGCCTGCTTCCCGCTGAGCTTGCCATTACCATTGCAGCCACGCGAGAAGACGTACCATTTTCACCTTTTATTGAAGCGATGGTAATGGAAGTGACCATCGAATTGTTAAGAGAAGCCGGACTTCGCCTCCCAACACCTGTTGGGCAGACTGTTGGATTAGTAGGAGGGGTTGTTATTGTAGTAGGGTCACTCCTCCCTAAAACGGCTGGAGACGTTATTGCTTTTGCTGACCTTTTAAGCTGGGCTTTTTTAATTATATTTCTTGCAGTTCCATTTTTTTTAGGATCAATTATGCTAATTAAGAAACGAGTGAGGAGAATATGAATAAATATTTAGCTGACATCATGATGATAATCATATTAGTGGGTTGCTCTCGACACCGAAACATTGAACAACTCTTACTCGTCATTGGCGTTGGCATGGATTCCTTAGACACGGTGAAAGAAAAGACGTCTCAGCATAACCTTATGCTCACTCATCAAACTCTTATATCTCCAGACCGTGGTGGGGTATCTTCTTCCTCATCTTCACCGTATAAAAACATTGTAACAAAAGGACCCACAGTACATGAAATTACAAGGAACATTGCATTGAAGCAAGACCCTTTATTCAGTCAGCATCAGCGTATTTTAGTATTTAGTGAAACAGCTGGGAAGACCTTCAAGTTAGACTCTCTAATGGATCAGCTTGCTAGGGATAATGAAATTCGCAGAAGCTGCCTTGTTTTTGTTACAAATGGCCAAGCAAAGGCTATTTTAACGATTAAAGGAATGGATACTCCACCGGTCAATGTCATTTATGATTTAGTTGAAAATAGGTATCGGACCAATAAAATTCTTCCCACCTTATCATTGGGAGAAATATGAGCTAAGTTAAAAACGGACCAAAGCTTTTTAGTACAACGTGTTTCAAAATTAGAAAAAGACATCAGGACGGTTATCTAAAGATTGGGATGCTACTGACCAAAAGCTATCTCCTTCTTTTATTAACCATATTGAAAAAAATGTAGAGAACATTATCCAATCAGATACAAACAAAATACTTAACAAGCTCCAATCTGATTATGAAGCAGATGCACCTGAATTTAGAGAGTATGTACGAATCAACCACCCTGCATTTTGGAAGAAACATCGAAAAGAATGGGATACTATTTTTTCAAACTCTACTATTGATTATCATGTTGACGTTACAATTGAAGATTTTGGAGCAAAAACAGACAGCGGCTAATTAGTCGCTGTCTTACTTTAGTTCCATAATCATGTAGCGATTGGTGTATGATTTTCGTTCAAAAGAAGCTCGCTTTTCTTCTCGATCAAAATAAAATAATTCATCTTCCTGGTATTGAAACGTATCACCTTTTTTATCCATTTCTTTAATAAACGATAGGTAATCATCGGAGTGAATTAAATACTTCTCTGGTTTATCTGAAACTTGAACTACCTTTTCATTTCCTGTTTTCATTTTTGCCATCCCCACTGCTAAGGGTATCGGATTTCCTTCTTGAAAAATAGTCTTATAAAAAATTAGCACAAATAATAAACACGTAACGCCTACGACTAGCAAAATCTGTTTTTTTATCATCCTCACCTACTTTTCATATGGTTAGCTCTATTATCAAGTGAAATTCTGCGTGAGCAAAAACGTTCTGCTATGTCATTTTTATTCAGAGTGATTGACATAGAGATATGTACGTTACTAATACGACAAATTTGTAAAAAACACCTTTCTTTTATAAGAATTTGAATGGAAATATAACAGTTGTATTACCTTTCCGTTAAATCAGGTTTGCACTTCACATTTTCAATCGACTTCATGCTACACTTGAGTCAATAAAAGGTAAAAACTTTACGAATAGATAGGGTGTTGCGTATGAACAATCTTACTTTACAATCATATTTATCTCACTTATTTCCTGATATCCAAATGAGAAAACCGCTTTTTTACAATGCACCAATAGGCATCCGATTCAAGCTAACAAACCAAAAGCGCGTGTGGGAACAAGGGTATATGAAAAATGTTTATAAACGCACATACCAAATTTTTAAAGCACTTCATGATGAAAATGATGAGCTCATCGTTGTATTTCGTTCGCCATCTTCAAAAGCTGAACTATCCTTTCTAAAGCGCACTGATATATTAATGAAAAAATTCATTCGCTCTCGCTTAAGAAAGACAAGCGTACAGCTATTATCAACTAAAAATGAGTATGCAATTGCCTGCAGGCCAACTGACTTAAAGCAAAAGCAACTACTACAATCTATTGCGAATCGCGATTTACATATCCAACCTGCGATTGAAGAGGAATGTTACATTATCAACGTAAGCAAAGGAACAATTTTTCATCTCTATGATGATCGAGCGTTGGATGTCGTATCTAATAATCAACGTTCGCTTGGTTTACTACAAGAAAAGTTTAACGAATGGATTTTAGATATGGATGCTACTGAACATTCGCCAATAAGCTAACAAAGAGTTTGGGACATAACAAAATGATTGCTTCTAAAAGACGAACACTAGCTGTTCCCATCTCTTTAATTTGTCTCAACACGTTCGTTCCATTGCGCTACGGTCCATTCCACCCTGTTTCCAACATTGTTTTCACAATTAACAAAAAACCTGAACGATTAAAAGTTATGAACTCTCAATCGTTCAGGTATAGTAAGGACTGAACTACTTATGTCTCAGTCTCTTTATTTTATTTGCTCATTAAGCCGTTGAACCATTTGCTTTTGTTGTTCTTCAGGAGAAATAGTCGCTTTATTGTCCCCAATTTGTTCACCATATAGACCAAATTGGGCATTATTTGCTCCTTTTAACTTTACTATTTTTGTATTTTTTGATAATAAATGCTTCGTTTCAGAAATCTTATTAGGCGTTGATAAACCATCTTTGTCACCTGTTAATGATAAAATTGGATAATTTGTGTTTGAAAAGTCATTTTTGTTCATTAGATAGGCAGCCAATAAAATGAGTCCCTTTACCTTACTTTGATGATTGTACGCATAAGAACTCGCTACAACTCCTCCTAAAGAGTGTCCTCCGATAAACCAATTATTAATAGTAGGGTGTTCCTTCATGATTTCTTCTGCCTTGTTACTTGAGAAGAAACTAACATTAAAAGGCGCATCTACTATCCCTACTAGATATCCTTGCTTTGCGATTTCCTGTTGCATAATAACCGTATGCCATTGCTTCTACTTTTGCACCTTGGTAAATAATAGAGCCACCTTTTATATCAGTATTATCATCTGGCTGAAAAAACAGGTAACCATCTCATTGTATCGCTTGCTTTGGGACACCTAAATTTTCAACTTCTTGAGAAGGCTTGTAATCAAACTGTGTCCAAATGACAGAGAATGCTACCACGACAGCAAATAAAACCAAAACTCCTACCGCTAGTACTTTAAGTAATCGCTTAAACATAAAATTCCTCTTTTCTTTATACTATCGAATGGAACATGCACATACTTTACATTATCTTGTAGCAAAAATGCATCTTTATGAATGAAAATAATGGTTCTACGGAACAATAAAACAAATTAACCAGCAAAGGAATTCTGTATGAAGCATATTACTTACCAAACGCACAAGCGACATAAAGCCTATGTTAGCTTGTTTGGCATAACTCAGCTCCACCTTCGAAATCCGTATATCATTGCTTGGTGGTCGGCGGCTTTTCCTGGCTTCGGTCATCTTTTGTTATCTAAAAACATTACAGGGCTGCTCTTATTCATTTGGGAGGTTTATACAAATATTCATGCCAACATTAATGTTGCAATGGTATATTCTTTTACTGGTAGGCTAGAAGAAGCCAGAAGCATATTGGATACTCGATGGGCGCTTTTATATATCCCTGTTTATCTATTTGCCGTTTGGGATAGCTATCGCACAACCATCGACATAAACAAAGTGTACGTGCTGGCTGAACATCAAAATGAACCTTTTGATATCTTTAAAATGGGCGCTTTAGAAGTCAACTACCTTGATAAACGAAGCCCCCTAGTAGCCGTCATGTGGTCCATACTCATGCCGGGATCTGGTCAGCTTTATATTCACCGAATTATCATAGGTTTCTTCTCTTTAATTTGGGTAGTCGTATTTTTTTATCAATCACAATTTCTTCCTGCGATTCATTTTCTATTTTTAGGAGACATCCCAAGTTCAACAAGCGTTTTAAATATAGAATGGCTTTTATTTCTTCCTTCTATATATGGTTTTAGCGCCTATGATGCCTATGTTAACACCATTGAGAACAATAAATTATATGATCGTGAACAGGCTGACTTTCTTTCACAAAACTATCAGCAATACCGCTTTTCATTAAAACAGCGATTATAGCTTCTATACGCTAAATCCCGATATAGTAAGGAGCCCATTATGCAAGTATTCTCTACTTTTAATCACTCAATTTACCTAGAGCTCGCCATTGTAGCATTGGAGCGCAGTGGTATTCCTAAAAGCCAAATTTTAGCCATCCCACTAGAAGTAAAAGATGATCATTTTTTACTTTTCGATAGTATTCATCAATCAGACGGCATTAGCTTATTTGACATCGCTGCTGGGCTGGCAACAGCTTTTGCAGTTATAGGCGTAAGCGTTGGATTCATCTTAACATGGGGACCTATATACTGGGGATTGATTGGTGCTGCTTCAGGGTTTATCATTGGCTTTTTAATTAACTTTATTTATTATAGAGTTGTTAAAAAGCGAAGTAAGCATGAGCAAACGGCGGAAGTGATTTTAATCGTAGAGTGTATACCAGAACAAACAGATCGTGTAATTAAAATATTAAAAACAAACTTCTCCAAGGGATTAGCTGTTCTTTCATAGAGCAAAAAGAAGTTGGGACATAAGCATTTCTGTCAACCATCTATCCGAACTAGCGCAAGTTAACTTCTTTTGATAGTTCAGGTATTTTCTGTCGGTTTGGAAAACACCTTTAAAAAACTAGTGAAATGGAGCGTAAGACATTCAACTCCTGCGAGAAAGAGAGGGAAGGTTGATACCCCGCAGCGCAGCGAGGAGGTTCAAATTCCTCCCCGTGGAAAGCCAGTATCTGCAGCGCAATGGAATGGACTTGCTCTTACACCCTAACGATTTTAGAAACGTCATGACTCGTCTTTGAGAAGCGAACATTTATTTACGTCTTAGCCTCTTTCTATACTTAGTGGATATCTTTTTTCTTAAACCTCCCTCCTCTTACTTCAGCAATATTTGCTACCGCAAAAAATGCAGTTGAATCAATTTCATCAACAATTTCTTTTAGCTTTGCTTCTTCTAATCTTGTGATAACGCAAAAGATTACTTTTTTATCATCACCCGTATATGCTCCTTCTCCTTTCAAGTACGTTACTCCTCTGCCTAACCTTGCTAAAATAGTTTCACCAATTCGTTCGTACTGTTCGCTAATAATCCAAGCGGACTTTGACTCGTCTAACCCCTGAATAACAATATCAATTGTTTTAAAAGCAATGAAATAAGCCATTAACGAATACATAGCACGGTCCCATCCAAACACAAACCCTGCACTTCCTAAGATAAATAAGTTAAAGAACATGATAATTTCGCCAACGGAAAAAGGCGTTTTCTTATTAAATAAAATAGCTAGAATTTCTGTCCCATCTAAAGAGCCACCGTACCGAATCACAATTCCTACCCCAATACCTAAAACGATACCTCCAAAAACCGTTGCTAAAAGCGGATCTGTTGTTAGCACCGGCAGTGGATGAAAAACGTATGTAGCAATAGATAAAATGCTGACGCCAAAAAGAGTTGATAAGGCAAACGTTTTACCGATTTGCTTATAACCTATATAAAAGAAAGGTAAGTTTAGTACAAAAATATACGCCCCAAGTTTTAAATTTGTTAAATGAGACAATATGATAGACACTCCAACAATGCCTCCATCAATGACTTTATTAGGTACTAGAAAAAACTCTAGACCTACCGCCATTAATATAGCTCCAAATAAAATAAGTAACACACGCTTAATAATCATTTTGCGAGGTAAAGACCGATGCACTATTTTTACCTTTTCTTCTTCAACGGGCAGCATTGGAACATCCACTCCTTTCTTTAATTTTATCATAACATTCTGAATATTTCCTTTATTTTATTTATTATATTTCGCATCTTAAGCATTAAACCATGAATATATTGGATAAACTTGTAGATGATAACAATTGTAAAGTTACACAAACATTTTTCATCTTCAAAAAACATTCAAATTAAAAAACAGTTTAAAAATTTTCAAAATTACATATTGGGTATAAAATATTTGTACAACATTTGCACAAACGTTAAACAAAAAAGTATACAAAAGGAGAATGAAGCAAATGAAAAAAATTAAAGTTAGTATCACTTCTTTAATGACTGTTTTATTACTTGCTTTTACTGGGCATTTCGCATCAGCTGCAAGCAACGATGCAATGGTACGTGTTGTTCACGCTTCACCAGATGCACCTGAGGTTGACGTATACGTTGATGGAGAAGCTGCTGTTGAAGGTGCTGCTTTCAAAGATGCTACTGATTATTTAAATCTATCTTCTGGTGAACATAAAGTTGACATCTATGCTGCTGGTACAAAAGGAAAAGAAGAAGCTGTCGTTTCTACAAACTTAACAGTTGAAGCTGGAAAAGCTTATACTGTAGCTGCAATTAACAAAGTTGCTAATTTAGAGTTAAAAGTGCTTGAAGATGATATGAATGCTTCAGAAGGAAAAACAAAAGTGCGCGTAGGTCACTTCTCTCCTGATGCTTCTGCAGTAAATATAGGCGTTGCAAACGGTCTAACCCTTTTTGAAAATGTATCATTTAAACAAGTAACAGATTATACAGAAGTAGATGCTGGCACATATGATCTGGAAGTAACAACTACTGATGGTAATACGAAAGTATTAGACCTTACAGGTACAAACTTAGAAGCAAATACAGTTTACACGGTACTTGTTGTAAATACTGCTGACAGCCTTGAGCCACTTGTTTTAAAAGACAATACGGCAATGCCTTCTGAAATGCCCAAAACAGGTATGGGTGGAGCTTCTGAGCAATCAAATGACTCCCTTCTTCCTGTATTAACTCTATTAGGAATTGGAGCAGTTGCTATCTTTGTTGTTCGTCGTCATAAAGGCTACGAAAATTAATGAACAACATGAGATGGGCTCTACCAATTGTATGCACTGCTTTTTTAGGATTAGTTGGCTGTTCAGCTCAGTCAGTCGCAACAACTTCACAGCCCGATCCTGAAAAAGTAAAAATGGCAGAAACAAAATCAACAAATTCGCCCCCACAAGCGTCGGTTGATGTTTCTGTCCCATCTCAGCTTACAATACCAAAGTTAGACATTCAAGCGCTGATTGAAAAAACCGGCTTAACTAATGATGGACAAATGGATGTTCCTGATAACGGTGATGATGTCGCTTGGTTTGAACCAGGCACAAAGCCAGGAAATGAAGGAAATGCTGTTATTGCTGGGCATGTTGATGATAAAGAAGGACCTGCAATTTTTTACAACCTTCATAAACTTGATAAGGGTGATGAGATCTTTGTATCTGATGAATCGGGTAACGTACTTACATTTGTTGTTACTGATAAAAAAGCCTATCCGCGTGAAGATGCACCTTTACGAGAAATCTTCGGTCCAACGTTTGATCATCATCTCAATTTAATAACGTGTACAGGATTATTCGATAAACAAAATAAAACACATGAAGAACGCCTTGTTGTTTATACAAAACTTCAGGATACTAAAGTAGCCAATGCTCAATAAGCATTGGCTACTTTTATGATTTTTCCACTATATCCATGAAAACATCTTGTTCTATCGGACATACTAATAAATACGAAATCTTCGTTTACATGCACTTCCTTACTACTTTAAAATAAAAGCGGATGAACAGGAGGCTACTATATGCACAAAAAATGGCTTATTGTACTTTCAATTACATGCTTAGTAGGGGTTGCTTTTTTTATTAGTAACACCAACATCGCTAATACGGCTGAAAAAGACCCGCTTATCATTGCTCACCGCGGAGCTTCTGGCCATGAACCAGAGCATACGATAGAAGCCTATAAGCTGGCACAAAAAATGAAAAGTGACTATATTGAGATTGACCTGCATATGTCTAAAGATGGTCAATTAGTTGCCATTCATGACTATGCCCTACACCGTACAACGAATGGAACGGGATATGTAAAGAATAAAACCGTAAAGCAACTGCAGACTTTAGATGCGGGAAGCTGGTTTTCTAGCAAGGGAAAAGGAGCTTATATTCCAACGCTTGACGAAATTTTTGCCACGTTTGGAAACGACATTCGTTATTATATTGAAACAAAATCACCTCATGAATATCCCGGTATGGAAAAAAAGCTAATGGCTCTTTTAGATAAGTACACTATAAATAAACAACAGCTTATTATTCAATCGTTCAGTGATGAAAGTTTGCGGACTTTTCACCACTTAGAACCTTCCATTATGCTCATTCAATTAGTTTCCTATAGACAAGGCTTATTAACGTCACATCAATTAAAAAATATTCATCGATATGCTGATGGAATTGGCTCAAGTTCAAAGACGTTAACAAAAAGCTATATAAAAATGGTCCAATCATATGGACTAGACATTCATGCTTATACGGTAAATGATACAAAAGAGATGAAAAAGTTAATTCAATGGGGCGTGAACGGTATTTTCACTAATTATCCTGACCGTCTATATAAAGTCGTTCATCCTTATGAAAAGCCCCTTTTTACATTTAATTTCCCGGTGTAAAAGGGGCTTTATTGTACTGAGCAAATTTAAATATCTCGGTTACGGACAATTGATAAATAAAAACCTATGACGACAGCTGAGTAAGCAAGCCCCCAACAAAAGCCTATCCAAACATGAATATCCTCACTTATAAAGTGTATCAGGGCTGCTATTGGCGGCAATAAATAAATAACCATTTGCAAACCTTCATAAGGATAAGGAACACCCGCTACTGCCAACGTTAATACCAACACAAACACTGGACCAAACCACGAAAGATTACCAGTGCGAAGCATATGACGAGTGAACAATAATGACACGCTCATGCTTGTTAAGCAGCTTACTAAATGCAGTAAATATCCAAACACTTGCTCCTTAGCAGTGGGCATTGAAGAAAACATGTCAAAGACGATTGGATATAAAATTGAAACAGCGCTTAGAATAATTGACAGCACTACAGCACTGATTATTTTACTGATGAAATAAACTGATTTCTTCCTCACATGCAGCCTTGTAATTCTTTCTTGCTTACTATTTTCCGCGTGCATAAATGAAATTGTAATCCACGAAAAGATAAAGAATAAATAAATAGAAGTATTATAGAAACTGTCTAATACCGGATTTGGTGTGTATGTATAGGTAATAATTAATAAGATTAAATACAAAGCCAATGGCGGAATATACCGATATGACTTTAAATATGTAAGATAATGATATCGTATCAATGCAATCATTTCTAATAGTCTTCCCTTTCAATAATTTCTACACGATGAATATCCGCTCGCACATCAATTAGCTCTTTGAGCAATTGATTCATATCTTGCTTTCTAATATAAAGCGTATAGCGACTGCCGTGTTGCTCAACCTTAGCACACTTACCTTTCAGCTCTCGAATAGGCTTATTCATAATAAAATCTGCTTCAATAACAGCCAGTTTATCTATACATTCAATACGCTGACTTCGAAGTATTTTGTGAGCACCAATTGTAATCACTCGATCCGCCGTTACTTGAATTAATCTTTCTTCATGACAGGTAAAAATAATGGTCATTCCTCGATCTTTTAATCGTCTAAACGCTTTCTCAACGTCAACCTGCGCTTTGGCATCTAGACCAGATAACGGTTCATCAAGAAGAAGAAGCTCTGAAGATCCCAGCATCGCTTGCATCATATTTACTTTCTGCTTCATTCCTTTTGAAAAAGAAGTAATTTCTTCGTATTTATACTCGGTCATATCAAAGGTCTCGAGCAGCTCTTCAATTTTTAACAGTAGCTTTTTTTTCGAGATTTGTTGAATACGTCCCATATGAAATAGATAATCTTGAAGCCGAAACGGAAGCTCTTGAGGAAATTGTTCAACCACAAAGGCTGGTAAACCAATGGATGTATCAATTGTTACGCTCCCCTTGGTGGGCTTAATTAACCCTCCTACAATCTTTAACAACGTACTTTTTCCAGCACCGTTCTTGCCAACAATCGCTACTGTTTCTCCCTTTTGAAAAGTTGTATGGACGTTCTCTAATACCGTTTGCTTTTTGTATGATTTTGAGATATTTTTCAATTGAATTAATGATTCCATTTTACTTATCCTTCCTTTAGTAAAACATATAATAAATAATGGTTAGTTAAATAGTAGCATATTTACTACATAAATAGTGCCTTCACATACATTTTTAGACAAGAAAATTAACTCTCAAAGGCGAATCGTGACGTTGCTAACATAAGTAAGTTATAGAAACACGTTCTTTGCATTGCACTGCAGACACTCAATTTATAACTTATTTCCATAACCAACAAAAATATCCGAACGATTGCCAGTTAACTCGCAATCGTTCGGATATCTAGTTCACTGAAATGCTTATTTCTCAGCCCTTTGATTCTTCTACATATAAAGAACCATATGCTCTTCGTCAATGAATTTATCCTCTACATGTAGAGCTTGTTTTTCAAACCCATAGCTATTAAATCCTAAAGCAGTGTACAGAGCTTTTGCTCCTTGATTATTAGCTGCGACCACAAGATAAATTTGCAGCAGCTCCGTTGATTTTGAAGCTTGTTCAATAACTGCTTTTAAAAGTGATTTCCCAAGCCCCATTCCTCTTGCTTCAGGAGCTACGTACATTCCCCAGATATCTCCTTTATGCTGAACTTTTAAAGGTTTTTGTTTTTTATAACCTACAATTCCAACAAGTTTATCATCGAGAAACCCTCCCATGATAAACTCGTCTTCAAATGTAGGAAATTGCTTACGAATATCTGACACTTCTTTTTCACATTCTTCTTCATAGCTTAAAACAAAGCTTTCTGGATGGTCTCGTAGGGCTCTTAAACGTAGTTCCCAATAAATATCTGCATCTTCTTTGGTTAACAATCGAATGTTCATATCCTCACCTGGTTTTCGCTTATTTTCTTACATGTTAGGGCTCGTATACAGTGAAAACATCATTCCACCGATATAAATCATAATAATTATCAGGCACATCGACATCTTTAATGAGTATTTTTTCTTGCTTTGTACTACCAGCCATAATATTGGCTCTTTTACGATTCGTACGTATCCATAGGGTTTGCTTGGACTGATTGATATATGTTGGCGCATAATCCCCCCAGCCTTTTAAAGGATTAGTTAATTTTTCTTGCTGGTTTTTTGCTAAGTTAATTGTATAAAGTGAGGGAAGCGGGCGTTTCTTAGCGTCGTTTGACCAATCCGCTTCTTGTACTCGTGAAATAATAATTTGCTTATTTGCTGCCCACGTAAAATCCCAGTCAGCAAAACCTTTTGGAGTAAAAATATGCTCTTTAAAAACGGGCATTTCTTTTAACGTGAACGTTTTATTTTCAGTAGCAATCCGACCTTCTCCATTAATAAAAGCTAGCTCTTGCTGATGGGGAGACCACTTAAACCAATTTGATACGTTTAGCATTGTACCGATTGATTGAAACGCTTTACCTTCAGAAGTTATAACGCATAGCGTGTTTCCATCAGCTGACATAGAAGCTGTCGGAATAGCTAAAAAGCTAATCCAATGTCCATTTTCTGACCACTTAAATTCGCTCGTTGTATAAGCAAAAAAAGAGTCGCTTTGATGAGGTAAGGTTGCAAAAGGTTCGACCTTTTTTATATCTAGATTTGCATTTTTTTCAACCGTATATAATTTAACCACTCCCCAACCTCTCGGTGATAAGGTTGCTGACTCCGTTATTAAAAATTGTTTACCATCTGGGAACCATGAAAACTGATCAACGCCAAGAGCTACGTGACTTTTTTTCTTTTGTTTAACATTGTAGATAGTTAAAATGTCGTTTGATATGTACGCTATCTCCATACCAGTTGGTGACCACTGATAACTTTGGACATCTTTTTCAATTTCAATTTGCTTGCCTTTTACGCTAGCTACCATCAACGATTCTCCATTTTTATAGGCGATATAAGCTCCATGCTTTGACCAAATCGGTTCACTTGCCTCATTAGTTGAAGAAAGTTTTGTTTCTTTTCCGTTTTCATAAACCCACACGTCACCATCTCGAATAAAACTTACCTTGAAGTTAGAAGCTGATTCAACTGTACTTGGAAGCAATAATATCATGAAGAAGCATAAGAAAAAGCGCCTCATTTTGTCACTCCTTTTAATTAAATTTATCTGTCACATCTACTTCTTCTTATCCTTGCACAAATCCAAACATCTCATGACAAAAACCTATAAAAAAAGAGTTTGGGACATAACAAAATGATTGCTTCTAAAAGACGAACACTAGCTGTTCCCATCTCTTTGATTTGTCTCAACACGTTCGTTCCATTGCGCTACGGTCACTCGCTTTCCGCGGGGAGGAACCTGAGCTTCCTCGCTGCGCTGCGGGATCTCCGTTTTCCCTCTCTTTCCCGCAGGAGTCGAGTGTCCTACGCTCCATTCCACCCTGTTTCCAACGTTGTTTTCACAATCAACCAAAAACCTGAACGATTAAAAGTTATGAACTCTCAATCGTTCAGGTATAGTAGAGGCTGAACTACTTATGTCTCAGTCTCTTTTTGTTATGCCTTAGAAATATGTAAGTTAATCCAATTTATATCATTTTTCACAAGTAAAATGTTGTTAACCAAAAGAAAAAGGCAATCGTATATACTACGACTGCCTTTTTCTTTATTTTGTAGGAGCTGGTTTAGTATCTGATTTACTTTTTAGGAACGTCATTCTCTTTTTTAAATAATAACCTTGTCCAATACCAAATAAGTTACCAATTACCCAATATAGAGCTAAAGCTGACGGAAGTGTAAAACCGGCTACTAATACGAAGATTGGCATAATGTTCATCATCATCTTCATTGGAGGCTGAATTTCATCCGTCATACTTACACGAATTTGTAAGAATGTTGTAATAGCTGCAATAATTGGTAAAATAAAGTATGGATCTGGAGCACCTAAGCTTACCCATAAAAATGAATGTTCCGCAATTTCTCCCGTACGTGCAATGGCGTTATAAAACGCAAAAATAATTGGCATTTGAATTAAAATAGGTAAACATCCACCTAGTGGGTTAATTTGATGTTTTTGATACAAAGCCATCATTTCTTTTTGAAGCTTTTGCTGCGTTTCAGGATCTTTTTTACCTGCATATTTCTTTTGTATAGCTTCCATTTCCGGGCGTAATGCTTGCATAGCCATCGTGCTTTTTTGCTGTTTTAAAATAAGCGGTAATAAGACTAGACGAATAATAATCGTGACAGCAATAATTGATAAACCATAACTACCACCAAGGAATTCTGCTACCTTTGTCAAAGCAAGAGACAGTGGATATACAAAGTAGTGATCCCAAAATCCACCGCTTGTAGACGTAACAGGATTTTGTGTACTACACCCTGCTAATGCAATTAATACCATCCCTAAAACTGCTACTAATTTATAATGTCGTTTCATTTTCTTTCCTCCTAATTGTTTAAATGATTACATTAAGCAAAAATAAGAAGGAAAGGGTCTTCTTCATCCGTGTTTTTTTCTTTTACCGGTGTTTTTCTATATACATGACTAAGCGTCTTCAAACGCTTCCATGCCGTAAATACTGCTACGCTAGTTTGAATACAAGTCGATTCTCTTAGCTCCTCTGTGCGTACCGCTACATACCTCGATTCCCGAAGCATATAATAGCAGACTACATAAGCCATAAGGGCAGTTAAGTACGGAACATATAGAAACAAATCATGATAAAAATCCATATGTTTACTCTCTTTCTAAACTGTAGTTAATGAATCTACTAGTAGTGTAGCATTTACAATGTGCTGACACAATACGTACGTCTTTATCTTCTACGGTTTATTTGTGAAAAAGTTTCATCAAGGCTTATATTTTATAGAAAAGAGTTTGGGACATAACAAAATGATGGCTTCTAAAAGACGAACACTAGCTGTTCCCATCTCTTTGGTTTGTCTCAACACGTTCGTTCCACTGCGCTACGGCCACTCGCTTTCCGCGGGGGAGGAACCTGAGCTCCTCGCTGCGCTGCGGGATCTCCGTTTTCCCTCTCTTTCCCGCAGGAGTCGAGTGTCCTACGCTCCATTCCCCCCTGTTTCCAACATTGTTTTCACAATCAACCAAAAAAACCTGAACGATTAAAAGTTATGAACTCTCAATCGTTCAGGTATAGTAGAGGCTGAACTACTTATGTCTCAGTCTCTTTTTTCACTTCACAAGAAGCTTTTCAATCTCTTGAATTGTAGGTAATGCCGTCATCGCACCTTTTGTTGAAGCTGCTAGTCCCCCAGAAACACTTGCAAAGCGTCCAAAAGAAGTAAGCTCTTCTTCTGTCAAATCTGAAAGTTGACCATTATATTGATTAATGGAATAAAGCATACCAGACACAAAGGCATCTCCTGCACCTGTTGTATCAACAGCGTTCACTTTCATAGCGGAAATAGCTACTTTTGCTTTAGAAGATACAGCTAGGCTTCCCTCTGCTCCTAATGTAATAATTAAAAGCGGGATAGCATAATGGCTTAACGCTTCCACTCCTTCTTCAATCATTTCTTTTCCGGTAATAAAAGCAAGCTCTTCTTCTGAAAGCTTTACAATATCTGCTTTTGGAAGCATCTCTAGAATGGTACGTTTCAATTTTTCTTCGTCTTTCCACAACGTTAAACGAACATTAGGATCGAATGACACAAGAACATCATTCTTCTTCGCAAGTTCTACAGCTTTCAAAGTGGCAGAGCGGGAAGGTTCACTAATCATTGAAATCGTACCGAAGTGAAGAATACGATTTTCTTTAAATAGCTCTTCATCAATTTCTGCTTCGTGAAAAAAGCGATCTGCGCTTGGATCAATGTAAAAATTAAAGCTGCGGTCACCGTCTTTATCTAACGTAACGAAAACCGCTCCTGTACGTGCTTCATCTGTAAGCAGCATGTTGTTTGTATTAACACCATATTCATCAAGCGTATCTTTTAAAAAATGACCTAATACATCATTCCCAACTTTCCCTAGGAATGTGGATTTCAAGCCTAATCTTGATACTCCTACCGCCACGTTTGCAGGCGCACCCCCTGGACTTTTTTGATATGTAAGATTCGTATGATCTAACGGAATAAAGTCAACTAATGCTTCTCCTAATGAAATAACACCGTTTTTCATTTTTTTCCCCTCTCTTTCTTTATGAGTATAAATTAAGAAAAGTGGAGTAAAATGAACTGTCATTTTACTCCTACTTTTCTTTTACCTTCTTTATTCTTCTTCTAATTTCATAAACCACGTAACAATAAATGCTACTCCTACCGAGATAACCATTCCAATAATATAGTTAATTAAATTACTCATCCCAAGTGGAGCTGCAATAGCCATCATCGGGATACCTGTTAAACCGTATGCGTTTGCAACAACATTCGTTAACACAACATATCCACCACCAGCAGCACCACCTATAGCTGCTGCAATAAATGGTTTACGTAACTTTAAGTTTACACCAAAGATAATTGGTTCCGTAATCCCAAGAAACGAAGAAACAGCGGCTGGAATTGCGATTTTCTTTGTTTTTGCATTCTTTGTTTTAAAATATACGGCCAATCCGGCACCACCCTGTGCAACATTAGCGCATGCCCATATAGGAAGTAAGAAATTAACTCCGATATCAGGGTTTGCAAGAAGTCCTGCTTCAATTGCATGAAAACTATGTTGTAGTCCTGTTAATACAATCGTGGAATACAAACCACCAAACACGATCCCAGCAAATACACCCGCTACGTCATACATTGATTGTAAACCAATTGAAATCAAATCACCAATATATCTTCCAAATGGTCCAATAAATAACAGAGAAATAAACCCTGTAACAATAACTGTCAAAAATGGTGTTACTAGTAAATCAATTGCGTTTGGAACAACTTTACGCAACCCTTTTTCAATTTTACTCATCACATAAATCGCAAGTAAAATCGGTACAACGGTACCCTGATAGCCAATTAACGGAATACTTAATCCAAAAAAGTCCATATATTCAGGCTTGGCATCTGCTAAGGTCCATGGGTTTAATAGCATTGGATGAGTTAATATTCCACCCATTACGGCTCCTAAATACGGATTCGCTCCAAATTCCTTAGCAGCTGAAAATCCTATCAAGATTGGCAAGATGATAAACGCGGAACCTGAAAACATATCTAGTAAAATGAAAAGTGAGCTGTCTTCTGAAACCCACTTAAATGCTTTCATCATTCCAAGTAGCCCCATTAGTAAACCACTTGCAACAATGGCAGGGATAATCGGAACAAAAATATTTGAAAGCATACGAGCAAACCTTGCGAAAGGATTCATCTTTTTCTTCATTTCTTCTTGATGATTTTCAGGCTGCTCTGTTGTTTGATTCTCTACACCTAACTCTTTCATAAATTCTGCATGGACTTTATTAACAAGTCCTGTGCCAAAAATGATTTGAAATTGCCCTGAATTAGAGAAAGCACCTTTAATATCGTCTATTTCATCTAAACCTTTTTGATCAATTTTGCTTTCATCTCGAATGACTAAACGCAAGCGCGTAGCGCAGTGCTGAGCGCTGGTAACGTTTTCTTTTCCACCTAAAAGCGGAACAAGCTTTTTCGCAATGTCTTTCACATCCATGCGAACGCCCCCTTTATCACATGTTTTTAATATAGTTTCTGCGATTCAACTAGCCAGATGACAACAAAAAAGACCTAAAACGCGTACTCAAATACATATACACAACAGCAGTGCATACATATTTCACGCATTTTAGGTCTTGCCTGCTTAACCAGTCACAATCCCGCTTATTCAATTAATACGCTTTCATTGTATCTATTTCGACATTGTTCGTCAAGACTTTTTTAGGCCCTTTGACCAATTCTTTCAATATGGAGCGTAATATAGCCAAGTTCAGAAGGTGGAAAATTTATGTCATATTCGGCTTTCAGAAATGCTCCAATCTTTAAAGCACATGTATAAGCACGCTTGTACTTAGTTTGCAGCATGTTCAACATATCTTCATCCATTGAATGAAAAGGCTCATCTTCAGCAATTCGATTTAACGCAAAGCGTAAATGAGTGAGTAGTCGCTGGTACGAAATGCTCTCTTCATCAATTTTAAGGTCAAGTTCTTCTGTAATAATCTCAATCATTTCGTTGATGATTGTTGTATTCATCATTACCTGTTCCATATTGGATGTATGCAATTTAGCTGTATGAATGTGAAGAGCGATATAACCTGCTTCATCAATTGGCATCTGAACTTTTAAACGTTTAGAAACTTGTTCAATCGCCCATACACCTATATCGTATTCCGGACGATATAGTGCTTTAATTTCATGTAAAAGTTTATTTTGAATTAAAATTCCTCGAGATAACCTTTCAATTGCAAATGATAAATGATCACTTAAAGCGATATGAACATGATCACTAAGCATAACGCCTAGCTGCTGTTCCGCATACGAAATAATTTCTTCTGCCACTTGAATATGCTCTTCAGGTAGGCTTTTTAATATTTCTTGAAATTTTTCATTTTCTTCTTTCATTACAAAAACTTTTTCAACTTTGGCTTTATTTAAAATATCATTTTTGCTTTTTTGAAAGGCAATCCCCGGGCCCATTACAATCTTTTCAATTTTTCCTTCTTTTACAACGGCTGCATTGTTGTTTAATACTTTAAATATCTTCAACCGGTTATTCCTCCTCAGCAGGAAGAAGGTGACAAATTTATTTCATTGTCACTTTCGCACATTGAGTTTGTCCTTTTTGAACATCACCACTTGCTACAATTTCAAATGAATCTGCTGCGTCGCTATTCGTAATGACAACAGGCGTAATAATACTTTTCGCTTTTTCTGTCACTAATGGTAAATCAAACGTAATAAGAGGTGTGCCTACTTCTACCTTATCGCCCGCTTGAATATGCGCTTCAAAGCCTTCCCCTTCCATTGCTACTGTTTCCAGTCCAATATGTATAAGTACTTCCGTACCTGCTTCTGTTTTTAATCCGACAGCATGCTTTGTGTGGAATAATTGGACTACCTCTCCTGCCACTGGAGATACTACTTGTCCATCGGTTGGTTCAATAGCAAATCCATCGCCCATCATTTTTTGAGAAAACACCGGGTCTGGAACTTGCTCTAATGGAAGGATTTTGCCAGTCATTGGTGCCGTTACTAGTGTTTCTTTAGATTTCGTCTTACCGCCAAAAAGTTTTTTAAACATGTTAATCACCTTTCCTTTATCATTTTATTGGTAGCATACCCCTTTATTACCTTTGAAAAACGTAGCTTTATTAAGAAGAAACTTCTTCTTATATCCTCAACATTTGTATACAATGCTCCCCTCATTAGATCAGGATATTGAGATAAATATGTTCACTATTTAAACATGCCTACGATGTATTGTAAACAAAAAAGTTCTTTCGATGGAATAATATCGGAATTGATTTAACTCGCTGAAATATAAAAAAGAGTATAGCCTTTACCATACTCTTTTTTTCACTACTTATTAAAATGTCTTTGCCACACTTTTTGCTTTCTCTACTGCATTAGCTAAAATTTGATCTGCTTCTGCTGGAGCATAAGCCATGCCTTCAGCAACAACTAATTCAACATCTTGAATACCAATAAAGCCCATTACAGTGCGGAAGTATTTCTGTGTAAACTCAAGTTCTGCAGCTGGTCCTTCGCTATAAACACCGCCGCGCGCTTCTAATAATGCTACTTTCTTTCCAGTAGCTAATCCAACAGGTCCGCTTTCAGTGTACTTGAATGTTTTCCCAGCAATCAAAATGTTATCAATATATGCTTTCATAAGTGGTGGAAAGCTTAAGTTCCACATCGGTGCTGAAAAAATTACTTTATCAGCTTGTAAGAACTGCTCTAATAAAGCTCCCATACGCTCAACTTTTACTGTTTCATCTTCTGTTAGCTCTTGATTTGCTCCAGCTTTCCCCCAAGCGCTTAACACATCAGAATCAATTAAAGGAACGCCTTCTTTATAAAGGTCGACTGTTGTTACTGTATCACTTGGATTCACCGTTTGATACTCATCTAAAAATGCTTGAGCTAAGCGTGTTGAGAAGGACGCCTCATCAACTTGTGGATTTACTTTTACATATAACACGTTTGTCATAGTTCTCATCTCCCGTTTATCTTTAAATAATTTATTTTTATTTCAAGATTTTAATTTTGTTATTATCTCGAATTCAAGATTTATTATATAATTCTGTTCTTTATTCGTCAACCGTTTAAATGATTTTTTTTAAATTTTTCCGAAACAAAAAAATATCCGCACTATCGAAAGTAGTTAACTCGCGATAGTTCAGATATATCATTGACTGAGATACTTATGTCCCAACCTCTTTAATAACACTGAAATTCGTTCACTCGATCTAAATCAATCCCAGCATATATCCAGTTGAATCCAGTCCAACGATACCCTGCTACGGATTTGCGGCCGACATATGTTGGATAGAACCAATATGACCGCCCACCTTTTGCCCAGATATACGTGTATTTATACAGACAACCTGCTATCGAACCAGGATCTACAGCATAAAGAGATGGTCCTCCCGAAGAAGCTAATTGAGGTGTAAAAGCAGGCGGTGGACCTGTTGGGGGACCACTTTGACCAGAAGGTGGTGGAAAACCTGGTACGCCTCCCTGCCCTGGTGGTGGAGGTGGTGGTAAAAAGCTTCCACCTTGTCCTGGTGGTCGCGGTGGAAAACCTTGCCCACCCTGTCCTGGAAATATAATTTGAAAGCGAGGGTCGTAATAATATCGATACATATATATTCTCCTTTCCAATGTGCATTTAAATTACTATATGCTTCACTTTTTGAATAGGTGAATATCCATACACTAGGTTTTTCGAGTAGGATCATATTGCGACATGTATCGTTCAATAAATTGATATACAAAAAAGATCAAAACGAATATTGGAGTTAAAACAAAGGGGTGTTGAATGCAACGTTTAACAAAAACTGATTCAAACATAGGAATTTCTTTTAAAACTTTAAAGAGAGACTGGCTGCTTCCTACTATGGAGATTAAAATAAAAATCCCCCATAAAATCCCGTTGCTATATGACCAAAAGAGATGGATTGTATAAAAGCTGAAACTAGCAATAACACCGCTAACAATACCACCTATAATTGTTTTCACTGTGAAAGGAATCGCAATAAACCATCCTACTCCTATACCTGCACAAGCAGCACAAATACTTGAGAACATAAGCGTTTCTTCCACTAATACAAACATCGTAAAAGCGGTTATAAAGCTTGTGCTCATTGCCGTATATACAGCAGCTAAATTGCCAGCTTTTGTTGATATATAACCATGGTGACACACGGTATAGTAACAGGAACACCAAATGAATAAGCCTACAAGAATCACGCCCCAAATCATAAGCTAATCCTCCTTATCCTCTATTATATAAGAGACTCTTTCACTCAATTTTCATTTTTATCTATTAAATTTACTAGTGATTAGCAATTGATTAAATTATCTTTTATATAGTAATCTCTATGATAAGATTGCTAGATTTAGTCCTATCCACCTTAAAAATCTAGCAAAAAGATGTAAAAGGCAAAATGTTATCGTTTGACCTATTTATATTGTAGAATGATTCATGTATAATAAGAGGCTGTATGATATTATCTTCATCATAGTGAAGATATCTTTTGTGGCTTAACACTAGCGTGCCACATTAAGAATATAATTAGATTCGATATTGATAGGTGAATAGTATGGGTGAAAATCAACGAAATGTTAGTAGATTTGACTGGAATTTAGCTTTTCTTCTCTTTCTTTTTTTCTGCGTAAGTATTACTGCTATTAATAGTGCACAAACTATTGGACAATATGATTCAAACTTTGTTATTAAACAAGTTGCTTTCTACGTAATTGGAGCAGTAATTATTGCATTTGTAATGCGACTAGATTCTGATCAATTACAAAAACTCTCGTGGGTCTTCTATGGTTTTGGAAACTTCCTTCTAATTTTCTTAATTATTGCGCCGAGCAGTATTGCTCGAGAAATTAACGGTGCAAAAAGTTGGTTTACACTACCTGGCTTTTCATTACAGCCTTCTGAGTTTGTAAAAGTTTTCTTGATTATTGTATTGAGTAATATTATTGTTAAGCACAACGAAAAATATCGCATTCGCACGATACGTGAAGACCTTTTATTACTAGCAAAAATGGGGGCAACATTAGGTTTTCCTCTGCTTCTTGTGATGCAGCAACCTGACTTAGGAACTGCGCTTGTTTTATTAGCGATTTTTGTAGGTCTGGTCTTTGTATCGGGAGTAACGTGGAAGCTAATTGTTCCTGCTTTTTTAGGGCTTGGTTCAATAGGTGCCGGCATTCTTGCACTAGTAATTTATGCTCCTGATTTCCTTGAAAAATATTTAGGTGTTAAGCAGTATCAATTTGGTCGGATCTATGCATGGCTAGACCCAACCACTTACAGCACAGGTGAAGCATATCACTTAGTGAAATCACTGAATGCTATCGGTTCTGGGATGGTCAACGGAAAAGGCCCGGGAAATGGCGTTGTTTACATTCCAGAAAGTCAAACAGACTTTATCTTTGCCGTAATAGGTGAAGAGTTCGGTTTTATAGGAGGAAGCATTGTTATCAGCTTGTTTTTCCTTCTTATTTATTACTTAATTAAGCTTGGATTAGAAACAAAAAATGAATTTAACTCTTATTTATGCGTAGGTGTCATTACGATGATCACCTTCCACGTCTTTCAAAATATCGGTATGACGATTCAAGTATTACCAATTACAGGTATCCCTCTACCATTTATTTCTTACGGTGGTAGCTCCCTAATGGGTAGTATGTTTGCCATTGGATTAATGTTTGGAATATCTTGGCACCAAAAACGATATATGTTTGGTACAGAGTAAAATAAAAAGAGCGGTATAGAATTAACGGGTTCGGTTTTGAAGCATAAAATCAAAACTCGCAGCCCAATTCGTTACTGTTTTAACATTAATATCAACAGTAAGTTGTAACAAAAAAAGCAGTGGATTTCGTAATCCAACTGCTTTTTTATATTTTCGCTTCTTTTTTGATTATGAATAAGTTCTATTATCATTTTTATACTCAACGATAGGGAATTTAATAATAAAATTATACCTATTTTTTATCCAGGAAATTTTTTAATGGCTTCTGAAGTACGTCCACAATGGCTATGAGGATACTTGTTGCAAAAATTCCTATCAAACTTATCGATATAGGTCCTGCTGCATCATCTCCTGTGATTATAGAAATCACCTTTAAGCTTATTATCATTAATACAATGAAGAAAATGGCTGTAAAAGCACATTTTTTTATAACCTTTAAAGATTTAAGAGATAACTCGGAGAAAGCGTTGTTCCTTTCGATATAGGTTAATAGTTTATATACTTGATACAGCGTAAAAGAAAATGTAATACAAATTCCATACGCACATACTAAAAGGGGATATAGCGAGTAATCCCTACCAGGATGTGCTTCTACGTCTTTAATGGTTCACACAGGCATCCAATAAATACACAAAGTAAACACTGCAATTCCGATTAGAAAAATAATGACCTTTAAGGAAGTGGTGGAACCTCGTTTAACAATTATTTAAAACACCTCCCTTATTTAATGACAATATGATTATAATATGCATTTTATCGTTTTCAATAAAATAAAGAGGTGAATAGTCACCTCTTTATGCTATCTATATCGAAGATTCTAAGCCAATTCGCCCCATCGCTTTTTTGGTAGCACCGTTCATCCCTTGTAATATTACCTTTTTATTATTGCTTTCATACTTTCCTATAACTTTCGCCACGGCTAACATTGCAGATTGATCCCAAACGTAAGAGTTTGAAAAATCAACTACAATTATTGCTTGTTCATCTTCGTAATGAAATGCATTTACAAAAGCTGTTGTTGTTGCAAAGAAAAGAGGACCTTTAA
Organism: Bacillus sp. VT 712; assembly: GCF_001614195.1. Taxonomy (NCBI): domain Bacteria; kingdom Bacillati; phylum Bacillota; class Bacilli; order Caryophanales; family Bacillaceae; genus Bacillus; species Bacillus sp. VT 712. Next base: position 46,928 of record NZ_LWBK01000029.1, read on the forward strand.
CGTGATAAACTATTCGATCAGACTCTTCTTCTTTTATTATTGTTAATCTCGCCATTTTCCAACCAAACACGACCGTACTAATGACAATACCAACCATAACTCCTAGCGCTAAATTATGTGTAAGCAGTACAACAACAACTGTTGCAATCATAACAACAGAATCCGATACAGGATACTTATGAATGTCTTTAACAGATCGCCAATCAAACGTGCCTACCGCTACCATAAACATGACGCCAACAAGCGCGGCCATTGGAATCTGCTTTACAACATCACCTAACACCATAATTAAAAATAATAAAAACACGCCTGCTATAAGTGTTGAAAGTCTTCCACGTCCACCTGATTTTACGTTGATTACAGATTGTCCAATCATAGCGCATCCTGCCATTCCACCGAATAAACCTGTAACTATGTTAGCAAAACCTTGTCCACGTGCCTCTTTATTTTTATTGGAATCTGTATCCGTCATATCATCTAAAACTGTCGCAGTTAGTAATGATTCTAACAAACCTACAATCGCTAACGGTAGTGAATACGGTAGAATAATCAATAATGTTTCTAGTGATAATTCTACTGCTGGAAAATGAAGAGCTGGTAGTGTACGCGTAATCTCTCCCATATCTCCTACCGTTTTCAAGCCAAATCCTCCACCAAAAATGGCCATGGTCGTCATAAATACAATCGCTACTAATGGTGCTGGAACTATCTTAGTTACAAGAGGGAATACATATACAATTAATAATGTTCCTGCTACCATCGCGTACATAGCCCAGTTCGCACCTTTAAAATGCTGAAATTGAGCAGTGAAAATTAAAATCCCTAACGCGTTAACAAAACCAAACATAACCGTTTGTGGTAAAAATGATAAAAACCTTCCAACTTTCAGCACACCTAAAACGAGCTGAATAATTCCAGTTAAGATTGTCGCCGCAAACAAATACTCAACCCCATGAGTTTTCACTAGATCAATCATTAAAAGAGCCATTGCACCAGTTGCGGCAGAAATCATTGCTGGTCTTCCCCCAGTAAATGCAATGACAATTGCCATACAAAAAGAAGCATATAGACCTACCATAGGATTTACTCCTGCAATGATGGAAAATGCAAGTGCTTCGGGAATTAATGCAAGTGCAACGGTCATTCCTGAGAGAATATCTCCTCGGATATTTGAAAACCACTGCTGCTTAATAGCTGCTACGCTCACTAAATCACCTCATAGTATATAGTAAATTGATTTTCGACTCTCACGAAAACCAAAGCCGTTTTGAACGTAGGTTATCGTATCATATCTTCTTTGAATTGAAAATATATTTTTTACGATCGTGTTGAACCGATTTCTTTTCTAATTCACACCATTAAAAAAGAGCGTAAACTGCACGCTCTTTTTTAGTGAAGTCCTACTCATTAACGTCGAGGTGGAACTTCCGTATAATTTAATGAATAGCTGACTGAAATTAAGCCAAATAAATGTTGAAATCGAGGCGGATTTTTCACCTCCAAGGTCAACATTGCAAGTAAAAATAATTTACTCAACACAAGGAATGCTACCATTAAAAATAGTTTCTTGTTTCGTTTCAACGAATCATCGCTTCTCCTCTTTTTAACATAAAAATAAGAACAAACGATTATGGTTACATCTTTTATCTCTCATTTAAACAATAAAAGACCTTCACCACTAATCGGTAAAGGTCTTGCTAGACATTGTTTTACTATGCCAATAAAGCCGGTAGATTTCTCTACGAAATGTCGACTTTATTTCAGGAAAAACCTGACGCTACTCCCCTTTAAGGAATCTTATTCATAAAGATATTATAAGGGAATTGCGAACAGAATTCAACTATTTATTACTCATTGATTGCTGCTTCTAAAGCAACGATAATCATATCATTAAATGTTGTTTGACGCTCTTCAGCTGTTGTTTCTTCACCTGTAAAGATGTGATCGCTTACCGTTAAAACAGACAGCGCATTACGCCCATATTTAGCTGCTAGCGTATACAGTGCTGTTGTTTCCATTTCAACTGCTAGTACACCGTGTGCAGCCAGCTTTTCTAGTTGTCCATCTTCATTGTAGAATTGATCAGAAGTGAAAACGTTACCTACTTTTAGGTGTAATCCTTTTTCAACTCCAGCGTCATATGCACGCTTTAATAAGTCGAAATTCGCAGTTGGCGCATAGTCAATAGGTCCAAATTTCACGCGATTCATTTGTGAATCACTTGATGAAGACATAGCTAAAATAACGTCACGAACTTTTACATCTTTTTGAATCGCCCCACAAGTTCCGACACGAATTAAGTTTTGAACACCATACTCATTCATTAACTCATTTACATAAATAGCGATAGACGGAACGCCCATCCCTGTTCCCTGTACGGAAACACGTTTTCCCTTATATGTTCCTGTAAATCCTAACATTCCGCGAACTTCATTGTAGCAAGTAACATCTTCTAGAAATGTTTCCGCAATGTATTTTGCACGAAGCGGATCTCCAGGGAGTAAGATCGTTTCTGCAATTTCACCTTTTTTTGCCCCAATATGTACACTCATCTTTGTACCTCCTATTGTGTAAAAATGTTACCTTCTCACTATAACACAATTTGTCGAATTAATGACTGATTTCTTTCTCTGCCTTTCATTATTCCAACATTTTTGCTGAACTATGTACTGAAAAAAATGGCGTAATGAAAAACATGTTTCGAGGAAAGCTACTCAAGAACACTATTTTTAAATAAATGAGGTGATCATATGGGCAAAAAACATCGTAATCGCATTAATTCACCAAAGAAAAACAACCACATTCCTCAAGAAGCCATTATTGCGGAGCAAGAGGCACATGGTGATGAGCATACAGCAAATAAACGCAAAAATGGTCCTGGACACCATATGCGCGACTATTAACTTTTTTATTAAAAAAGCGGCCTGATTGGTCGCTTTGCTTTATCAATAATTGATTTACCGGACGTGAATCCGATTTACTCTTTGCCATCCATCCGTCCAAAGTTTATAATAATACTTTCCTCTAGTACCTTCATCAATTAATAAAATATCTCCTGTACTAATAAAACGAGCATTGCATTCTTTTGGCAAATTGTCAGCAATGTTGAACTGTTGAAAGACTTTAACCGCTGCATCTTGATGGTCGAGAGCTTTTACCGTTAAACGATGAACCGGTTTATATCCTCTTCTTTCTCCTTTTTCTTCTGTTTGCATAATTGTAACATCGTATTCCGTAATGATATTTAACTGTTTTTTTAAATTCGTCCACACATTCAAATGTCTTCCCTCCAAACCTCAATGTTCTATCCTGCATCCTATGTATGAATTAATACTATGTCATTTATATTAGCGATAGATAGATCAAAATCCTTCATTTCAAATACATGTTTTATTCATACTTTCTTTTATAATTAAACTACCTTAGCATAAATCTCTCCAAAAAAGCATGGCGTTCGCCATGCTTTTACTAGTGTATCATCTTGTTAAAGTCAGTGGATAACCGTTTGGTTCTAAATCAATAAAATGAACTATTCGTTAAGAATTTGTAATGGTATATATTATGTCGGGAACTGGTATTTCTTTAAAGAAGAATGCATGAATTTACGATAGAGCTGATACATGCTAATCGCCCAAGAGATACCCAAAGCATAACCGGCTAATACATCTGTTAAGTAATGGACACCTAAATACATTCGACTGAACCCAACTAATATGATTAGTAGAATAAAGCTTGTATAGGCGATACTTCTCACACTTTGTGTCTTGGAATACGCTAAAACAAGGCATAATAGTCCCACAAAAAATGCGCTCGAATTCATCGCATGGCCGCTTGGAAAACTGTAGTGTGATGCGTCAATTAGCTGACTCCATCCAGGTCTTGGACGTTCAAAAATTTCTTTTAAAAGCCAATTTAACCCTCGTACCCCCCAAAACACAAGGGTAATGAATAAGGCTGATATGCCTTGGCGTTTATACATCAACAGTATAACAAGGACAAGCCAAATTGGTGCCGTAACATACCATGATCCTAACGTTGTAATAAAAATAAAAAATGGTGTTAGCCAGCTTGTCCTCCACTCAAAAATTGTATGTAATACATCATAATCTAACTCTTTTACAAAATCCGTGTCAAACGTTAGCATTAGAATCACAAATAAGGCAAGTGCCAGGCAGACAGTAACAATATATTGTCTTCGCGTTAACATGTTGTGCTCTCCTCCATTAAACGATAAAGAAGAATGAATAAGAAGCATGCAAATACATGCTCCTTATGCAGTCGTTAGTCCTTTTTAGGCTGTTTATAGTGTTCAGGCTTTGGTGCCTGGTTCATAGCAAATTCATTTGAGAATTCTGGCTGTTGACGTGACGACTTTTTCATTCCTTTTTGATGTGTTTGATTACTTGTTTTATGAGACATGGTTTTCCCTCCCTTCCTCACACGTTTAATATGTGAAGAAGAAAGACAGACTATCCTAACTTATACGCTATATCTTGAAATAACTCGCTCTAGAGTGGCAGATAGCTGAGCAATCTCACTTTCAGACACTGTAACCCGCACAAGAGACTCATCAGCGTCTAATACCTCTGATAAAAAGCCACTAAACCCTCGAGCTTTACGATCAATTTCCAACAACAGTTCATATTGACCGTTACCTAATGATTGAACAATTACTTCTACTTCGTCTAACTTTCCATAATAAGGACCCTTAGCTGGAACGAATTCAAATTCTTGTACAAAAGGAAGTCGCTTTCGCATTCTTCTTGGTGCCTCTTCGCATTCCACTTGACGAAGACGAAAGCCAAGGTCTTCCATTGATTTCATCACGCTTGTAACCATCAAATTAGGAAGAACTTTCACATAATCAATATCGGACGGATCTACCGCATCTTTAATATCTAAACCTGTTGCCACCCATACTCGTGTTTTTCCAAGCGTAACGGGTGTATCATCAGGTAGTTGGAAAGTAAAAGGGATTTCTTTTTTTTCAGCTGGCTGAATAGTAAACGGCTCATTAATCTTGAATACATTGAGCTGTATATCTTGTTTGACCTTTTTATCATCTACTTCTTTTACATATGATGTAAACAGACGTAAGTAAATTCGGTCAATCGTCTGCTCAACATTGCCTCCATATACTTCTACAATCCCTTCAATCTTTTCACCTGCACGAAACTCGTCGTTTACTAGCTTTGCATCTACTCTAGCAGCACCAATACCGATTCGAGCTAATATCTTATTAAATAAAGCCATTAATTCCAACCTCCCCATTTCTACACTATATTAAAAGTTTAAAGCCTTCGTCTTTTTATCAGCAATAAACTGCAAATCCCCTTTGAGGTGCATCATATCTTCATAATAGCCATCGGATTGTAACATTTTGCGAATGATTGCTGTAAGCTCTGGTGATAACAAAAGTTCTTTTTCCCAACTCTTCTCTTTTCTTGAATTAGGTTCATAGCTTGAGTACAGCAAAAACAGCGCGAAATGCCCTAAAGCATATACATCACTTTGAACAGTTGTTCTTCTCATATACTGCTGTTCTGTTACTAAGCCTTCGACTTGTTCATCATCTCCTATAAAACGTGCTAAACCAAAATCAATGATGTAAATAACATCATCGACCTTAAGAATGTTTGGAATTCGCAGGTCACGGTGGACAATTCCTTCATTATGAAGAGATTCAATCACTTCTATTACTTGTAGCAATATTTGAACTACATCTTCTTCTTTGTATTTATAGTGATGTTCAAATATTAAGTCTTCAAACGTCTTTCCGTTAATATAGTCCATTATAATGAAAAATCCAGCGCTACTTTCCTCTACATCCAGTAGCTGAGGGACTTGAGGATGATTTATTCTTGCTAATATCTTTTTTTCATATTGAAAAGCTCGCATGCCTTGGTCAAGCTTTTGTTTCGTATTACGCAGCTGCTTGACTACTACTTGTGTTCCAAGCTTTTGATCCTTTGCCAGGTATGTAATACCATAGCTCCCCATTCCTAAAACACGGTCAATTTCATAACGGTTCTTAATTAATACGCCTTGTCTTAAAGGGCGGTCCATTAGAAATCGTTGAATTGATTTAAAAAAGTGCTTCATTTTGTCAATCAGCTAGAAGAAAAGCTGGAGAAAAAGCTTTTTTTCTTACGCTTATAATGATGATGTCCATACTTTGAATGACTTCGACTATCATAGTGACGTCCTTTTTTGTAGTCACTGCTGCTGTAGTGTCGTGGACGGCGACGGTGGTAATCGCTGCTGCTGTAGCGATGATGTTTTTTTGATCCTAATATTGAATTCAGTAGTTTTTTTATCATAATAACTCCCTCTTTTCTTAACACTTATTACCCTTTATACGTACTAATAATATAAAGGTTTCAAAAACTTTATTCCCCGTTTAGCTGCTTTAAAACGAAAAGGAGAACTTTTATGATTTATTCACTTCCATTCAAGGTTAACAAGACTATGACTATTGAAACAACGAACAACTTAGCACACTTAAATACGCAATCTTTAGCTATTTTATCTTCCTTTTCTAACACTTTTGAACTAAATGAGAAAGAGTCTAAGCTTGTTCAAAGAATTAAAAAAAACGTTCGCTTGCACAATAAAAACAACATTACGCGAACCCATGCTTATTTGGAATTTTATAAGCGTTACCCGGAAATAAAATGGACGTTTTTAGCTCACCTCGTTTCTAGAAATGGCGGCTACTATATGACCGACTTGCAAACTACTTTCGCCAAAAAGCTTCTTTCTCCTGTTCAACAGCATGCTTTTTTTCTATTTTTAGAGCGCGCAAACGCTGCAATCTTTCAAGATGCTTTTTCTCAACTACTGTTATATGAAGAAAGTCAAAAGAATGGGCAAAATCTGTCTCACTTACTTACCGCCTTAGGAGTATCCGCATTTATGCATCCCATTTGGACTGAATTCATAAATGAACCTATGAAAAAAGAACATTTACTATCTCTTGCTTTAATTGTGAATGAACAGCATTATATTGAAAACAAGCTCATTCAAGATGGAAAAACAAAAGAAGACGTACTGGACACATGGCAGTTTTATGCACAAAGCTTTCTCGGTATGACCCAGGTGTTAATTCCTTATGAAAGTACTAACCAATTAGCTTTAGTTGGAGTAAACATTTCACAATTTTCTTCCCTTAAAAATCGAATTATTGCGGGGAAATTGCTTTATGCACTTCTGTTTCTTCATAGTCATTTATATTCAGGTACTTATTCGTTTGCAGATAGCGTAAAGCATACCGGAGCGAGACAAGACTATTCATCAAGTCTACACTCAAAATTTAACCATTTTAAGGCTCCTTCATCTACTTTACCTTTAGACATGTGCTGGGGAAACCGCGTCCATACATTTTTTAATCAGTCTGATTGGTTTGTAGGGACCTCACCTTATTCATACTTAGCAAAACTGGATATGCCCACTCTAATATAAAAACGACGAGCTGCCTCGTCGTTACATAAAGTACCGCTATTAAATTGCTATTATCTCTCTTTATTCTTCTTGCTCATCGATAATACATTTATCAATCAAATAATCAAATGTAATATCAGCCAACTCTCCTAGCTCTTCCTCAGCTGGAGCGTACCCCCGCTTTATTAGTTCATTGTAAAAGAACTCAGCGATTTCCTCTGTATCAATAACTACTTCGATTTCTTTCACAATATCACTCCTCACCCCGTCTTAGCGGGCAAGCGTAGCTTCATGAGCTCGCAAAATAGCAAAGCAAAGGACTAGCAAATATCTAATCTTACTAGCTCAAACTTTACTTTATATACTTTTATGAGCAAAAGTACAAGAGTATGTCTAAAATTTTCAATGCTATACGCCTCTTTCTATGTATAGCTTACCCTTTCTAACATACGCTTATAATAACAGACATGGGGCTACGCTTTATCTTGCTCTGATTTGGAAATCTTGTGTAAATGTTTCAATACTAAGTTCATTACTTCTACATATTCATCATCTTGAAACATCTCATGCAATGTTTTGTAATCGTTATAAACATCTAACAAACCATTTATAATTTCATGCTTCTCTTTTGTTAATTTCATCTCTTCTTTTCCATGTCCATTTTGTTTTTTCATCGTCGGTAGCAACTCCGTCTTTTTAATTTCTTTTCCTAAATACAACATATCGATATTTTGTACATAGTTTTCTGTTTCCTCATGAGGAGTCACGAGAATAAGCTCTTCTTCACTAGCTTCAAGCCATTCTCCGTCAGTAACACGGGATAGTTCATACACAATATCTTCCCATGCGTCTTCTTTATATCGCCATATTTCTGTGCGAATGCCAATGATTTTAAACAATTCTTTTCCGTAATTAAACACTTGAACAATGTCACCAAAGAAATATTTATATTCTAACTCAACGCGTTCTTGTACTAAGATCTGTCCGTCATAATCTTCTAATAACTCAATTGTGTCTTCTAAAAACAGACCTTCACTATGGTTAATCTCATATACAAAGAGTCCATCCATCACTTTTATATCTGTAATGGTGCCAACGGTCCCATAGATCGTTACAACGATTGTATCCCCAATGCGGTATTTAGGCTTTTTCTTGCCTGCCATCGTCGCACCTCCTTGTTAAACTAACACCTACTGAAAAGTTACAATAGTATATGCAAAAATAGTAAAAGGGGAAGTATAACATCACCTCAATCAAGCCTGAAATACGCTGATTTTCACAAAAAAACAAAGAGGCTGGGACATAACTAGCCAAAAATAATGAAAAAGGGTTCTCATCATCGCATTTTGATGATGAGAACCCTTTTTTGTTGATCTGTTTGATTGGTCTATGCACATTTTACGCTGGAGGCGATGTACTTTCGTACATTCACCGCCATGAACGCAAACCCTAATTCGTTTTTCACGTTCTCTTTGCCTCTTACGGACATTCGAGTGAAACGCAAATTAGCTTTCAGATATCCAAAAACTGGTTCTACGTCAATCTTACGTTTTCCGTAGACTTTACCCGTTTTTTCTTCTGAAAGCAGCTGTTGAATGCTTTTCTTTTGTTGTTCCCACTTTTCGTTATAATGGATTCTTCGGTTCTTTCCTTCCTTCGCCTTCGTACATTGTAAACGAAAAGGACAACCTGAACAGTCCTCACATTCGTACACATTGAATAACCTTGTAAATCCGTAACGGTCTGTGCGATGCGATTTGTAACGAAACGTCAACTTATTCCCGTTGGGACAAGTAAAGGAATCATCTTCTTCATGATAATCCCAATTCGCTGTCTGAAATGGGTCATTCTTAACGCGTTTTTTCTTCTCTTTTCGATACATACTATATGTGATAAGAGGCGTACGCTTTCTGTTCTGCACATCGAGGTAATTCTCTTCACTTCCATATCCCGCATCTGCGACAATATAGTCTGGGAGTTCGAAGTAGTGATGTTCAATTGCGTCAAGAAACGGACAAAGTGTTCGTGTGTCCGTTGGATTTGAAAAGACATCGTAAGCAAGTGTATATTGACCTTCTGGGTGAACACGAAATCGATTGATTGTCCGATAGCTCGGTTCGTAACCTTGAGCTAGCCACATCATACGTATACGATCTTTGAGAAGCGCTTCAATTTTTCTTCCTGAAAAAACTGACTGTGTGTAGGCACATAAAATGATTTTCATCATCATGCGT
>NZ_LWBK01000030.1:0-35951 GCF_001614195.1 Bacillus sp. VT 712
ACAGTTCACGGACGTACTTACAAATTAGTCGGTTGTTAAAAGCAGCACCGTGGAAATCCGCACACATTTGGATTCGAAAAATAGCAGGAAGAGCTGTCCCGTAAAGGTTTAACCGTCTCTGTCGCCCTCGCCAAAGGTTATAGTGAAAAAATGGATGATTACTACCTCTGTTCACGTGTCTTCATTTTTCTTCTCAAACGGAAAAATAAGAAAACAGAAAATTCAGTCAATATTTATGCGACGTTAGTGGTACAATAGAGTTAATTTAATTGCAACTTATCTGACTGACTACGCTATATAATGGAGTGATAACAATGATAGAAGTATATATCGACGGCGCCTCTGCAGGAAATCCTGGGCCATCTGGTGCTGGAATTATTATAAAAGGTAACGGGGAGCACCACCGCTACTCTATTCCCTTACAAGTGATGAGTAATCATGAAGCTGAATTCTACGCCTTAATAAAAGCTTTAGAACTTTGTTTAGAAAAACAGTATACGATGGTTTCTTTTCGAACAGATTCGCAAATTGTAGATGCGGCTATGAACAGAGAATATGTAAAAAATAAAGCTTTTCTTCCTCTCCTCGAAAAAGCCCTAACGCTCTCCAAACAAATAGATTTATTTTTTATTAAGTGGGTTCCAAGCAGCGAGAATAGCGGAGCTGATCAGCTTGCTAGAGAAGCTATTCATCAAAAAGAAGCAGGACTATAAGCTCCTGCTTCAAATCATTCCGGTCTGTTTTAATACTTGCATTGCCTGTTTTCTCGTCTTCACCTTTTGTGCGGCAAGTTGCTCTAGCAGCGCAACAAAAAAGCTACCATCGAATTCCTTTTGCATTTTTAAAGTCCATTCAACGGAAAAAATAACCATTTCATCCGGCATTTTTGTATATTGCTGACCAAATGCAATAAAGCCCTTTGCATCTTCTTTTAAAGAAAAGCCTTTTTCCTCAAGATAAAGAAGGTATTCTTCTAAGGAGTTTACCATTTTTGTCACGATCCGATCCCATCCTTTATAAAGGTTTCCTTCTTTATCTTAGCGTATTTATAAAAATTTGACCATTATTTTTCACCAAACAAATAGCCAACTAATCCTATGGTTACACCTAGGAGAGCACCTGCAAGTACTTCTGCCGGCTGATGCCCTAGCATCTCTTTTAGCTTTTGTTCAGTTAAGTCATGAAAGCCTTTATCAGGAAGCCCGGCTAACTTTTCAATTTCTTCATCTAACGTATTTACCTTAATGGTAATTTCACCAGTTTGTCTACGAATCCCTTGTGCATCATACATAACAATGATTCCAAACACGGTTGCAATCCCAAATTCAATGCTAGAAACGCCTTTGGTTAAACCTACATAGGTAGCCAAAGAAGAGACCCCGGCAGAGTGAGAGCTAGGCATTCCCCCCGATGCTCCAATCATTGATACGTCCCATACACCTGTTTGATATTTTTTAATGGGAATTTTTAATGTTTGTGCCAACAATATTGAAGAAAGTGACAAGCCAATACCTTTGTTCAACATGCTCACCTCTTTTACTATTGTGTAAAAAAGAAAATGCCGAAAACATTCACTCGCATCATGAATGTTTCTGGCATTTTCGACGCTCACTATGACTTAGTGGTTGTTTTTCTTAGAAGCTTTCTTTTGTACTTTATTATTCATCTTTGCTGATTCTACTTCAGCATAAGAACCAAATTCTTGGTTATATTGGTTTTTTTTAGCATTTTTAGAAACTTCAAGCTTTTGGTTAGAAGAATTGTTTTGATTTTGTTGTACATTAAATTCAGATGCAAATTCTTCAGCATGTGCACCGTTTGCTTTTTTAGCAGCTTTCGCTTTTTGAGCTTGGTTAGCTTTGAACTCAGAAGCAAACTCTGTGTTATGTTTTTGTTTTGCATTGTTATTACGTTGTGCATTTGCATTACCTGATTTTGTACGTCCCATTACAATCCCCTCCTTTGTTTGTACCTCGTTGGTACATTCATTAGTATGGATTTGTTTTGAAATCAAACACTGCGAAAAATAAGGTAACACCGGGAGCTAATGGGCAATTTCCCTCTTGTTTTCAATTCAATAAACAAGCGAAAGCCGCCATTAGAAGACGGCTTTCATTTGTTTAATTATTTAAGCGTTGAACGTATTCTTCGACCATTTCTTTCGTTACAAATTGACGTGTTGGTACAATTCCATTATTTTTTGCAAGCTCATTAATTTGAGCCGTCACAGCGTTAATCGTATCCGTTGAAAATTCTTGGCCTTCTTTACATAAAAGCACCGTTGCTTCAATTGCTTGCTCACGCATTGTATCTAGTCTGACAAATGCTTTAACAAGTTCATGCTGTTTCTTTGAATGTTCTGATATTGCTTTGTGTACGCTCATTTTTGTTCCTCCATTATGTAAGCTGTTGTGCTAAGAATAGGTTAATGTCTTCGAGGCTAGCGTCTTTATCCGGCAAATTAACAAGTTCGTTTTTAAAATGAGGGAGCTTTTTTTCAAGCAAAGCTTTTATTTCCTTTATCTCACTACTTGTTATGTGTACGACTTGTTTTTTAGCACCGCTAAGCTTTGTAATCACCTGCGCTAAAGGATCAGCTTTAAAGCCGTTAACAAGCTTAAAAAACGACGTAGGCGGTAATTCCCTACCCTGAATTAAAACGGTTAATGCCATGTATGCCCTAGCCATATGAAGAACAACTTTTATATCCTCTATTGTAACAGAAGATGTCAGATTTCTTTTACTATTTTGATGCAAAAGTTTAAAATAATGAAACCCTAGCGCTTTTAGCGAATACTGTTCCTTCATCATAAAACAAATCTTTTCACGAAACCCTTTCACATTACGATAGCAAACCGATGAGTGTATCCATTCATAAAGAGAAGGATTCGATTTTGTAAAGAGATGCAGTGCTTTATAAACGTCCCACCCTTGAAGATCATAGTTTTTATCTATGCTTGTAATAACGTCTTCAGGTCGATGTAACTCAAGGTAGCGTGCGGACTCATATTTATAAATAAATCGTACATCATAATCACTAGAAGGCGTATGTAATTCATACGCCCGGCTTCCTGCTTCACACGCAAACAAAATCGTGATATCATGCTTTTTCTCAATTGAATCCAACAGTTCTTCGATATTATCGTTCATCTTATGTCCTTTCATTTTGATGAGCTACGACGATGACATTTAGCGTATCAATTGTATGATTTAGCGCTTCAATTGGAAAATCTGCATTAACCGCTGTTTGAAGCTGCTTATAATAATCATACCATTCTTCTAAAAGCGTCGGTTTATACGTTAAAACAAACATGTGAATTTGTTCATTGTAATGATTTTGTAGCTTTATTTGCTCACTGCACACATAATCATCAAGCAGCGGCTCAATTTTAGCTTTTAATCCTTCATGCATTTTAGCTTTTTCATTTTTCTCAAAAAAGCTTTTGCTGTTTTTATAAAGAGCCAAATCCTTCTGGAATAGTTCAAGGTTTTCAAACGAACAGCGACTAACCAGCGTGCTGCCGCTTTCCACATTAATGTCCGGAAAAGCAGGGTGGAATGTTGGTTCGTAGCGCTGCAGCTGCCTCATATTCGTTTGATTCCACTCTTTTGTTAAGCGTTGAATAAATGTTTCTAAACGCAGCGTTGTGGCTTGAATTTCTTGGGTGACATCAAATGCAACTGCTTGTAAAAGCTGGTCAAGACATGCAGCCAACTGTTCTTTCTTATTTCCTTTATCGTCTCTAAGCGTTGCCGGGTTAAACGACTCCTTAAAGAAATCATCATAGCGTTGCAAGACACGCTTTTTCACATAGAAGAGAAGCTCATTGCTTTCCCTTTCGAGCTGCTGCTCTTCATACGTAAATGTCATTTCTGAAACCTTAGCAGAAATTTGTTGATCCTTAATATGAAGAGATTGCAAATAGCGCTGCTTTTCAACCGCAGACTTTGTTTGAACATCTTTAATTTCATTCGTGACGGCAAGTGCTTGATTAAGCTCTTCGTATACAGACGCAACTGCTAGCTGAGTTAGCTCATCTGTAATGAAGTGATAAAATGGTTTTTGGAAAGCCTTAAACATTTTATCTTCTCGATTTGCTAGCGCCTGCAAGCTTGAAATTGGATAGAGGCGTGGAAAGCGAATACCATACTCTTCAAGCTGTGTTTTTACATAATTTTGTACAAGACCTAGCTCTTCATCAGATTGAGCTAAATCAGCTGCATTCAGTAAAAAGAACATTTTGTCTAGTGTAAATACATCTTTTACACGACCAAGCTGAATTAAAAATTCACGATCTGCTTTTGAAAACGCATGATTATAGTACGTAACAAACAAGATAGCATCAGCATTTTTAATATATTCAAACGCAACGCCCGTATGGCGAGCATTGATAGAGTCGGCCCCTGGCGTATCGACAAGCGTAATTCCTAGCTGAGTCAACTCACAGTCATAATATAGGTTAATATGCTGGACAAAGCAGGCCTTCTCTTCCTTAGCTACGTACGCTTCAAATTCTTTAATCGTAACGTTTACTTCAGACCCCATTACGTCCTTAACATCCTCATAGCCTTTTATCACTGCCTGTAGAAATGAGAAATGCAGCTGGTTTTCTTCTTTTACAGTTAATTTTGGCAATAATTCGTTTAGCTCTTCTACGTTTGCAATAGTATATTTAAACAGTTCCAAGGAACTGTTAATATCAGCTAATAGCTGATCCATCGTTTTCATCAGAACTACGACTGTTCGATGAGGGTAGTCCTTTGTAGGAGGCATAATTTTGTTAATCGTTGCCGTTGTAGGATTCGGTGAAACAGGCAGTACTTTTTCACCGATTAACGCATTGGCAAAAGACGACTTTCCAGCGCTAAAAGCTCCAAATAGTGCCACTGTGAACGTTTGGTTTGCAAGCTTATGACGCTTTTCCTTTAAACGACCAACAAACTTTTCAAGCTGTTTGAATGTAGAAAGCACCTTTGTCGACTCATCAATATCTCGAATAACCGCATCGACCTTTGTTTTTGACTGAACTTCTTCCTCTACAGCAACATTTTGTTCTGATGTGACTGTAATAGGAGCTGCTTTTACCTCAACCATTGTTCCCACTTCGATTTCTTCTTGTAATAAGTCTAACAGGTTCACCATTTCCAAAGGTTCAAGAGGCCTTAAGATATTTAGCTTTTGTTTTAAATCTTGCCGCAAGGTTTGAAGATGCTGAGTAGATTTTTGAACTCGTTCGTAGCCCTCAATAATTCGTTGCTCCGTAGCTAACGACTGCTCAATGTTTTGGAGTATTCGTTCTTCTTCTTCTTTCTTTACTTGTTCAATTTGAGTATACAGTTCGGAAAGAATACGATTGGTATTTTTCTTAATTGCATCTACTACATCCTTTGTATAGGTAAGGACATATTCACCATTAATGGTTGCTCCTGTTTTCACAGCATCCACTAAGTCATGTGGCTCAAACGGTACTTCAAACTGCTGAACGCTAGCCAACAGAGAAGAATCTACGAGCTCTTCATCTTGAATGAGCTGCTGCATGTACTGCTGCAAGTGCCACTGTAGCTCTGTTTGAACACGCTCTTTCAAATCTTCATAAAAAACCGTTAGCCGCTCTTTTTTTTCTTCTTCTGTTTTCTTTTTTGTAAACCATACGCCCACTTTAAAATCTGGCTTGGTTGTTTCTAAGAATGCCTTTGCTTTCTCTCGCATCTCATAGGGAGCTAAATTCGCATTGTTCATAATTTTAGCTGTTTCGTTTTGATACGTCGTATAAAACGCTGTGCGTTTATGTAAAATCATTTCTCGCTTCGCTATAAGCTCAGCCGCTTCTTCTTTTGCATTTTGATATTCATTTGGACGAAGCTGTGAACGAATATCATCATATTCAAGAAGGCTCTCTTCTTCAGTGCTTTCTGCAAACTGCATGTGATCTTCTACTACCATTTTCATGGAATCCATAATATGTTGACCGCGATTTTCTTTTTTCTCCATCATCGTGTGCAAATGCTTCTTTAAAACAGCCAATTCGTTATAAGGATATTGCTTATCTTTTAAAGATGTATAAAAAATCCCTTTTGGTCGTACATTCCATTTTAAAAACGCCTCTTCTACAGATTCCTTAAACTCTTGGAAAGTAAGCTGATCATCTCGATGCTTATCAACTTGGTTAATAATTAAGAACAGCTCTTTATTGGCATCCTGTAGCTCTTTTGTAAAATGAAAATTAAGCTCTGCCTGTACATGATTGTAATCCATCACGTAAAAAATAACGTCCGCAAGATGAAGAGCAGACTCTGTTGACACACGGTGAGCATCATCTGTTGAATCAATTCCAGGCGTATCCATTACAACAATTCCTTGTGGAATTGCTTCCGTTTCAATCGAGAGATGAATGGACTCTACTTCATCACCATCAACACAAAACGATTTAATTTGTTCATACTCATATGGTGCTTCATAACGTACTGGCTTTTCTTTTCGATAATAAACGGTTGCATGCTCCTCGCCAGCCTTAACAGACACCAAATTAGCACTTGTCGGAATTGGACTTGCGGGCAAAATTGTTTGGCCCATGAGTTCATTAATCATACTTGATTTCCCTGCTGAAAAATGACCACAAAACGCAATAACAAACTCTTCTTTTTCTTGTTTTCTTAATAACTGAATAATTTTTTCCGCTTGCTTTTCATCTCCAGCATTTATAAAAGCCTCATGTAAATGATAAAGAGAGGATTGTAGAGTTTTATACCTTTGATGCTGAACGCTTACTTGAGACATCACTTTCGACTCCTTTTGTTAGGCACTTACAATCGTGCACTTACTCCATTTCTGCTACTTATTCCTCTTTTTATTTTACTTGATTTTAAAGCGTTTTCCTATAAAAAACTGAATTTTCCACTTCCGTTTACTTATGCAAAAAAGCAAAAAAACTGCCAAACCATTGGCAGTTTTACGTTTATTTATATTCAAAAAATTATACACGCTGCGCTTTTTCAATGTTTTTCATGACATACGTTGCCATACCCGTACACGTTACGAACGCTCCAATTACAAAAAGACTAACCATTATGTCCACCACCGTTTCTTATTGATGAAATTGATAATCTTTATCAGCTACTTACAGTCTATCACGAAAGATAATCATTTTCAATTAGTTTTCTGATTTTTTTAACTGTGGCATAAAACGTAGCTTTCCATCCATGGCTACCTCATAGTCTGTATGTAACTTCAGCGCTTCTTCTTCTTTTACAATCCGAACTGATAGCATCCACACGTTTAATAAACTGAACACTATAAGCGTTAGATACGCTTGAAATAAAAACGGAATTATAAGGAACTCTAGCGTGACAATCGTATAGTTTGGGTGCTTAATGTATTTGTAAGGACCCTTTAATACAACGGGAGCTTTTGGCATTACAATAATTTTAGTATTCCAATACTTCCCTAATGAGATGATAGCCCATACTCTTCCCAGCTGCACCATTAAAAATAAAGCCGCAAATACCCAAAAAGGCGATGAAAATGGATAGTCTATAAGCTGGATTTCTACAAACAACGCCACAAAAAAAGCAACATGCATGGCTACCATCCATTTGTAATGATCTTTTCCCGCTTCATATCCACCGTTTTGTTTCATCCAGGCTTCATTGCGCTTCGCAATTACAAGTTCTCCTAAACGTTGTAAAATAATCAATGCAAAAATGACATCAATAAGCATGTTATTCCCTCCATTGAAGTAAGACGAGCTCTGAGCTAAATCCTGGCCCAAGCGCAGTTAACACACCGTATTCTCCACTTGGAATTTTCTCTTTCATAAACCGATCCAATACGTATAAGACAGTTGCTGATGACATGTTTCCATGATGCTTTAACACATGAAGTGAATGGTCAATCATTGAGCTTTCAAGCGAAAGCGTAGATAGATAAGCTTCTAACACCTTCTTCCCCCCAGGATGCACCACAAAATGTCGCAGGTCTTGCGTAGTTAGACCATGACTCGCCAGGAATGTCTGAACTTGATTTCCTAACCAAGAATCAATAATTGTAGGAATGTCTTTTGAAAAAATAACATATAAACCGTTGTTTCGAATATCCCAACCCATAACATCCTTAGAGTCTGGCATTAAAGTAGACTGAGTATGTAACGTTGATGGCAGCGTGTCCAATTGTGAAGCGCTTATGTCTGCTTCATCTCCTGCAATTAAAGCAGCTGCTACTCCGTCAGCAAATAAAGATGTACCAATTAAATTGCTTTTTGAACGATCATTACGCTGAAACGTCAGGCTACAAAGTTCAATGGAAAGCACAAGTACCTTTGCTTTCGGAAACGCTAAGCAATACTCATGTGCTCTTGACACACCTGAAGCTCCTCCTGCACAGCCTAGACCCCAAATTGGAATACGCTTCGTGTGAGGGGAAAAGGGAAGCTCGTTCATAATTCTTGCTTCAATGCTCGGTGTTGCAAGCCCACTAGTGGAGATGTAAAAGATTGTATCAATTTCTTCATAGGGAATATTGTCTGAGAGATAAGCTGAATTTGTTAAGCAATTTTCAACAGCTTTTATGCCAAGTTCAATTGCAGACTCAATAAATGCATTATTTTTCTCTTCAAACGTGTGGTCTTCTTGAAACCAATCCATTCCTTTGGCAAAATGCCTTGTTTCAATCTGACCATTTTCAAATACCGTTAACAAGCGATTAATATCTCGAAATGACTCGGCAAATAGATCCTTTGCAAACTGTGCAGTATCCGATTGCTTTAGCTCATATGGAGGTATACAAAATCCAGTTGACATAATTTTAGGCACCGTTCTCACCTCTTTAATTCGTTATGTATACCTTCTGTAATTTTTTAGAAATTTATTCTTTATGAAAAATAAAAAAAGCTCTTCCATAAGATATGGAAAAGCTTCGTTTTGAAGAAGTTCTATTTGTTGCGCACACGTTTAGTATAACGTATTTTCCCTGGTATTGAACATGAAATTTTTGGGCTTTCTTTATTTATTTAAAAGAATACAGACATATATACTTCGTCCACGTATTTCCCATTAATATAAGCTTGTTCTTTCATAACGCCTTCTGTCTTAAAGCCAACTTTTTCGTATAATTTATACGCCACTTCATTTGAAGTAAACACCGTTAGCGACAATTTATGCATGTCGTTTTCTTTGCACCATTTTAGCGTATAGTCCATTAACTGCTTCCCAATTCCCATACCTTGTACTTTTGAAATTAGCCACGTACGGAAAAGCCCGCTATGACGCTTCATTCGAATTTCACCGCGAAGAACACGTGCAATTCCAACAACTTCTCCTTCGACTTCTGCAACAACATACATATGCCCTTGCTTTGATACACTTTCAATAAACTTCTGTTCTTCTTCAACGGTTTTTGGCGCGTCTTTTTGAATAAACTCCCCCGCTTTAATAATCTCTTCTACAGCTGTTGTAATCTCTCTTGCATCACGGGGCTCTGCTGGACGTATTGTTACTTCACGTCCATCCTTTGCTACAAATGTTACCGTATCTTTTTCTGCTGTAATCATCTATATCAACTCCTCTAACCATTCAATAATCACTTTTTGTTAGTGTTCGTTTAATTCTCTACTTTATCATTGGAAATGTTTCTTTTTGCATGTTGTCAGGTAAACTGATAACTGCACTTTAGATATACCCAAAGCCTTTATATTTGTAAACCTTTTTGGGAAAATTTATTTTTGCATATCCTTGTGCACATTGCAAATGGTTTGCATAAAGCAAAAGAAATGGTAACATTCAAATTATTCAATAAAAAAGCTCTCAACGCTTGCCTAACACAAGCATTAAGAGCTTTTTACTTTTATTTTGTTACCATTTCTTTTTGTACAGATGTTTCTGGAGTTCTTACTTTTGAAACCGCCAGTACGTTGAATACAATATTTAAAATAATCGCTGTAAAGCTACCTGCTACAATTCCATTTCCAGTTAGGATTTGAATTCCTTCTGGAAGCTGAGCAAATAAATCTGGTACTACCGTTACGCCAAGCCCCATTCCAATAGAGCATGCGATAATTAACAGATTCTCTTGCTTTTGTAAATCCACTTCGCTTAAAATTTTAATTCCAGATGAGATAACCATCCCGAACATCGCAACCATTGCCCCCCCTAATACAGGGCTTGGAATCACAGTTGTAATCGCAGCAATTTTGGGAATAAGCCCCAGAACAATTAGGATACCGCTCGCTGCAAACACTACGCTTTTGGTGCGAACACCCGAAAGCTGAAGCAGCCCTACGTTTTGTGAATACGCCGTATAGGGAAATGCATTAAACAATCCACCCAGGGTAATAGCTAACCCTTCTGCGCGATATCCACCAGCTAAATCTTTTTCCGTTACTTCTTCTTTACAAATATCACTAACTGCAAAATATACACCTGTTGATTCAACAATCCCTACTAATAACACCAAAAACATCGTTAAAATAGCCGTTAAATCAAAGGTTGGCATTCCAAAGTAAAAGAAGTGTGGAACGTGGACCCAAGCTTCATCACGAACGCCTGAAAAATCTACTTTTCCCATAAATGATGCGGCAATGGTTCCAACGATTAGACCTGCCAACACAGACACTGATCTCATAAACCCTGTTGTAAAACGATATAATAAAATAATAAGTACTAATACACCAAACCCAAGCGCTAAGTTACTTAAGCTCCCGAAATCAGCGCTTCCTTCTCCACCAGCCAAGTCTTTCATTGCTACGGGAATAAGCGTAATTCCAATAATCGTCACCACAGACCCGGTGACAAGTGGAGGGAAAAAGCGAACAAGCTTACCAAGGTATTTTGATAAAATAACAATCATAAGCCCTGCCACAATTATGGAGCCATATATGCTCGATACGCCATATGAACTTCCGATTTGAATCATTGGACCTACAGCAGTAAACGTACATCCTAGTACAACCGGTAAGCCGATACCAAAGAAACGATTTTTCCACACCTGTAATAGCGTAGCAATTCCACACATAAACAAGTCAATTGCGACCAAATAAGTTAGCTGCTGCTGCGTTAATCCAATTGCTCCACCCACAATTAATGGCACAACAATAGCTCCGCCATACATGGCTAAAACATGCTGTAATCCTAGTGATAGCACTTTTCCATTATTCATCTTAAGATGTCACTCCTTGCTTCGTAGGAACAAACGTAACCTGTCCACCTTTTAGTGATTCGATACGTGCAAGCGATTCAACTTTCACACCCGTTTCACGAACTAGGCGACCGCCATCTTGAAAAGCTTTTTCAATGACAATTCCTACGCCCCCGACATCAGCACCAGCTTTTTTAACAATATCCATTAATCCCAGTGCAGCTTGTCCGTTTGCCAGGAAGTCGTCAATAATTAATACGCGATCAATTGGCAAAATAAACTTTTCAGCAACCGAAATTTCATTTTCTTCTTTTTTAGTAAAGGAATATACTTTTGATGTAATTAATCCGTCTTGTAAAGTTAATGATTTACGCTTGCGAGCAAACACCATTTCCACATTGAGCTTCAGTGCCGCCATAATTGCTGGAGCAATACCAGATGATTCAATTGTTAAAATCTTTGTAATACCTTCTTTTTCAAATCGTTTGCCAAACTCTTCTCCAATTTCTTTCATGAGAACTGGATCCATTTGGTGATTTAAAAACGTATCAACTTTTAAAACCGTATCTGATAGTACAATACCGTCTGTTAAAATCTTTTCTTGTAATGCTTTCATCTTATAATTCCTCCAACTTCTTTTTCACAATAAAAAGCTCAAAAACATAGCTACATCCACGTATGAGTAGAGCAATGTTTTTGAGCTAACCTATAAGACGAAAGCTAAAAGTGTCACCGCTCACTCATAGTCAAACCATTTACGGTGGTTTGGTAGAAACTTACGAGCCATATTCTCGTCATTATATGAGTGCGTTATTGAGTTGTGTTTAGTATACCAATATTCTACATGTTTGAAAACCTTTTTATCGAACATTTTATATTAAAGATTCTAAAAATGTTCGTGAAAACGACAAAAGAAGATAAGGTTATTCTTATCTTCTTCGTCTTTTCTATTAAAGAGAGTATACTTCCGTGTATTTTTTTTCTAAATAATCAATTAAATAATTGACGTTTAACCCTTCTCCCGTCACGTCATGCAAGATTTCAAGCGGCTTTTTCGTTTTGCCATACTGATGAATATGGTATGTTAACCAATTTGTAATTGCTTTTACGTCACCAGTTTCCAACAGCTCATCATAATCTGGTAAGTCTTTTACCATCGCATTTTTAAACTGAGCTGCGTACATATAACCAAGCGCATAGGAAGGGAAATACCCAAAGCTTCCACCTGCCCAGTGTACATCTTGAAGTACGCCTTCTCCATCATGATTTGGGCGAATGCCTAAATACTCTTCATATTTATCATTCCAGATCCCAGGAAGATCCTTCACTTCAATGTCACCATTTATTAATCCTTTTTCAATTTCATAGCGAATCATAATGTGAAGTGGGTACGTTAACTCGTCCGCTTCAATACGAATCAATGAGGGCTGTGACTGATTAATTGCCCGATAGAAGTCTTCTAATGATACGTTCTCAAACTGACCGCTTGAATAGCGTTTAATCACGTCATAGTTACGCTTCCAAAATGAAAAGTTTTTACCCACAAATTTTTCATAAAAAAGGGATTGTGACTCATGAATGCCCATTGATGTGCCTTCACAAAGCACCGTACCAACTAGATCTTCTGAAATATTTTGTTCGTATAGAGCATGACCACATTCGTGAATGGTACCAAAGATTGCCGTTCGAAAATCCTTTTCATCATATTTAGTTGTAATTCTTACATCTCCTGGATTTAAGCCTGTTGCAAACGGATGAACCGTTTCGTCTAAGCGACCAGCTTCAAAATCGTAGCCGAGCTCTTTTAAGATGGCTAAACTAAATTCACGCTGCTTATTTTTTGGAAAAGTTTCAAATAAGAAACCTGTTTCTGGCTTATTAGGTGAAGCAGCAATCTTTTGTACAAGCGGCACAATTCGATTGCGGAGCTGCCCAAACACATTGTCTAAGATTTCTACCGTCATTCCAGGTTCAAAAAGATCTAGTAAGCGGTTATATTTATTACCTTCGTATCCCCAATACTCTACAAATTTTTGGTTGAACGCTACGATTTTCTCTAAATACGGTTGAAACATCTGAAAATCTGCTTTACCTTTCGCTTCTTCCCACACAGATTCAGCTTTAGAGGTTAAAATAACGTATTCTTTATATTCGTCAGCCGGAATTTTTTTATTAAGCTCATATTCCTTTTGACATTCTTTTACCGCTTTCTTTGTCGTATGGGATATGTAATTTTGAGCGGTATCAGTAGTCAACTGCTGAATGAATGAAGCCATTTCATTAGAAACAGATAGTTTAAACGCTTCAGAGGACAGCATGCCAATTACTTCTGAGCGCTGCTCCACTCCTTTTTTCGGTGCACCTGTGCGCAAATCCCAGTACATAACACCCATCGCTTCATGATAACTTTTGATTTTCTTCATCAATTCATGAAAATCCCGCTCTACAAGCTGAATATTTTCCTTCATAAAAAAACCTCCCCTTTTTACTTACTAGCTTACTATGCACTTATGTCATATAGTAGAGAATCGTTACATTCTCTGCTTTTAGTTTAAAGGTTTTAAACAAAAAAGGATAGCCGTCTGCATAAGACGAGCTATCCTCATATTGTTTAAACGCGAGCTTTTATCGCTGTAGGTAAATTCTTTTCAATAATGGCTTGAACCTTCTCATCCGTATTTTCCGGCATAAAAATAGTAATTAGGCCTTCATCTTCATGCGAACGAATCAATCGTCCCACGCCTTGCTTTAAACGAAGCAGCATGTAAGGCATATCCGCATCCCAAAATGCATCTGCAACCTGCTTTCGTTTTGCTTCAAAGACCGGATCATTTGGCGGATATGGAAGTGACCATAAAATAACATTTGAAAGTGATGGACCTGGGATATTAAGACCTTCCCAAAGGTGAACCGCACATAAAATCGTTTCTTCTTCACGTTGAAATTGAGAAACTAGCTTGCTAATTTCTTGATCTCCTTCAAATAAAAACGTGTATTCACTTAGCTCTTTAGATGCTTCTTTAAATAAAGCTAGCTCTTCACGTGTATTAAATAGTAGCAGGGCTCGTCCATTTGTTCTTTCAAGCTGTTTCAGCGTATAACCATATTTTTCAGCAAATGCTTCACTGCCAGCTGCTACCATTTTACAGGTAATGTCCATCTTTTCATCATAATCAAACGGAGACTCTACTGAAAATGATAAAGGTTTTCCAATCCCTAAACTGTATGCTAAATAATCAAATGATGAATTATCTGAAAGCGTCGCTGAGGTAAAAATATATGGAATCTTCTTAGAGAATACGCGCTCTTTTAATACATCTTTAACAGCTTGTGGCATAATAACGAGCGTTAGCTGCCAATCTTTTTCTTCAAGCCAGTAAATTGCATTTTCATTCTCCATAAATAGACGCATTGAATAGTCAATTTGATCTAAATACTCATCGACAATGCGAAGCGTGTATTCATCTACCGTATAGGTTTCACTTTCAAAAACAAGTTCGTTTCCAATATTATCCAAAAGACCAAGCAGTTCTTTTCCAACCTTTTGCACACGGCTTGTACGCTCAATTTGCTTTCGATTAGATCCAACGATATCTTGACTTGCCTCACTAAGCGCATCAAAAAATAGCGAATAAACATCGATTGTATGCTCAATTTTTAATGCTAGTTCTTCACGCACATCATTTTCTAATAAACGTGTTAATAAGTTCTCAAGCGTATCTTCTTTAATACGGTACGTCAATGCCTTTTGCGCTGCAAATTCAAGCAGATGTCCCTCATCAAACACTACGCAGCTACTTTCTGGTAAGAGCGGTAGCTGACCCTCACGTTTACGAGCTTCAACAGTCCAAATATGCTCCATATAAAAGTCATGAGAGCAAATAATTAAGTCTGTCGCTTTGCGGTAGTGTTCACGTGATAGAGTTAAACCACATCGGTGGCGCTGATCACAAGAAGAACAATCTTGGAAAGAATCCCAGTTAATCTGCTGCCACTCTTCATCGGTTAGATGTGAATACTCTTTACGATCTCCATAATGATAAAACGACTGCATACCGCTATGATCATGTACAAAATCAGGTAATGTTTCGTAAATTTCTTCAATGTTTTCATTATCCGTTCGGCTTGTAACTGCATCTAGTTTCTTTAAGCAAAGGTACTGATCTTGCGATTTTGCAAGGCGAACATCCATGTTGATATCTAGGATTTTTGATAACTTTGCGATATCTCCCTCAGCCTTTACGAGCTGCTCAATCAATGTTTCATCCGCACAGGCAATAATAGCAGGCTTGCCAACATAGCGTGCGTAGCAAATCGCATACAATAGATAAACAATGGTCTTACCCGTACCTACTCCTGCTTCTGCAAAAATAACGTTTTTTTCTTTAAACGCGCGCTCAATTTGAAAGGCCATAAAGATTTGCTCGTCTCGAAGCTCCAACCCTGCATCCGGAAGGTGATCGTAAAAAACGTCCCCAATCCATTCATTTAACTTATCAAAAAAATTCTCATCTCGTCCAATTGTAAAAGGCAATCGCTCTCTCATCATTGATTAATGACTCCTTTAACTATGTAAATATAAACCTTTCAAAAGGTAAATTCATTTATTTTTTTCTGTAAATAACTAACTGAAGCAAAACTTAATTATCTAGTATTGAGAAAGGATTGTCAATATCTATTCTAGTATCGTAAACAATAAAAAGCTCTGCAAAAGCAGAGCATAAGGTATTAGTATCATATATAAGAGCTATTCGCATTAAGAAAGTGGGCGAAAACAAGAGTCCGTGGATGAAATAAAATTTAAAGCAGCCTCATATTCAGCTTTAGCTTGCTCAAACTGATTCAAAAGATCTGGAGAAAGTTCTCCTCCTTGCTGTATATGATGATAGCTATTTTCTAACGCTTGACGAATTATTAAGAAATGCTCGTTTGGTCGGACCATTTCCAACACTCTCCTTCTCTCTATAAAAATAGTTATAAGCTTATTGTATACAGAAACCGTTCCATTTATTCATAGAAAAAATGTCAGATAGAGATGAACTTTCTTTACTGAATATGACATCTGGCGCAGTAAAATAAAGAAGATCCATCACGGTGATGGATCTTCTTTATTAGCTTTTTCAACGATAAAATACTGAAATCCATACATCAGTACAGCTTTGAAAAGAAAAATGCTGAGAAGTTGCGGCTTTTTAATCGTTCCAAATCGAAACATCTTCAGCTTCTTTGTCATAAAACAAAAAGCCAATCGGTAATTAAATTCAACAGCATATATAGGCCAAAGCGTCCGTATGTAAGCCTCATAATCCAAAAAGAGCCTGGAATGAAAGGGCCCAAAACAAGTGCCACTTCTCCTGTAAGATAGCGTAAAAGAGGCATTGGAAAGGACCACCATTTGAATTTTTCAGCTACAAAGCTTTCCATAAAAATAAATACGAAAACGAACGCAACTGCATATTTATATCTTTTAATGGATTTCACACCAAAAAAGGAACTATTAACCAAGATAATACAATCATACTACCAAAGAATATTTTTGCTTCTTTAAATATCTTCAACTGCCCATCTCTTTTTGTAGTATGCGCAGAATAATTTGGATTATTGAAGATTGTCCATAAAAAATACACATGCTAAAACTTGAGCATGTGTATTTTAATTAGATTAATTTGTTTTGCGAGGTGGACGTGGTCCCCAATATTGATAATAGTCGGTTTTGATAAATCCGTTAAAGAGTTTACGCTTTTTAGTCGCGGGCTTGCCGTAATACTGTTCAAACTGCTCATGGGATGTAAGCATGAAAACAGACCACGTATCAAGCTTAGCAAACGCATCGCCCATTTCTGCATACATTGCTTCAACAGAAGGTCGATCACTTAAACGCTCTCCATACGGTGGGTTTCCAACAATAATCCCGTATTCCTTTGGAGTCGTGAAGTCACGCACCTGCATTTGCTTAAATTGGATCAAGTCTCCGAGACCAGCTTCAAATGCGTTTTGCTGCGCTACTTTTATCATACGGTGATCGATATCATACCCAGCGATATCTAAATCTTGATCATAGTTTGCTAATTCCTCTGCCTCATCACGTGCTTTATCCCAAATCTCTTGAGACATCCAAGGCCACTCTTCTGAAATAAAGTCACGATTGAAGCCAGGTGCAATATTTTGACCAATTAGAGCTGCTTCAATCGCAATCGTTCCTGAACCACAAAATGCATCAACAAACGGTCGATCAGGATTCCAAGGCGTCAGCATAACCAGTGCTGCAGCTAACGTTTCTTTTAACGGTGCCTCACCTTGTCCAACGCGGTAACCGCGCTTGTGCAAACCTGCTCCACTCGTATCGATTGTGATTGTTGCAATATCTTTTAACAGCGCTACTTCAATTTTAAACGTCGCGCCTTTTTCTTCAAGCCAGCCTGTTGTGATATTATGATGCTTTTTCATTTTATCAACAATGGCTTTTTTCACGATACTTTGGCAATCAGATACGCTAAACAGCTTCGATTTCACTGATTTACCCGACACAGGGAACTGAGCATCTACGGGTAAATAGCGTCCCCAATCAAGCGCTTTTGTTTTTTCAAATAATTCATCAAATGTACGCGCTTTAAATTGACCAACTTCAATTTTCACGCGGTCTGCTGTGCGCAGCCATAGATTTGCTCTCGCAATTGCTAGCTCATCGCCTTCGAAGATTACTTTTCCATTATCTACTTCACATTCATAGCCTAATGCACGAACCTCTTTTGCTACAAGTGATTCAATTCCCATTGCAGCGGTTGCAATAATTTTATATTTTGTCATTTTTCAACCTCATTTTACTGTCTAATAATGAATACTACGTGTAAAAGTACCATATCCACTTGCGGTAGTCAAAAGCTTTCAAAAAGAAAATGCTTAAACTCACTAAAAAAGGCTCACATATGTGAGCCTCAAAATAAGCGCAATCGTTTGCACTAACCTTTGTTATCAAACAAAATAAACACGCGTTTCATATGGGCGTAATGTAAACTCTTGAACCGTCTCTTCTGTTGCTACTTGATAATTGTGAATAAGCAGCTCTTCTTCATTAGTTTTTACTTCTTTTGGCAACTTAAACTCTTGCTCTTTAGAAGATACGTTGCAAATAATAATTGCTTTTTTATCATCTAGCGTACGCGTATATGCATAAATTGCTGGATGATTTTCTAGCAACAAGTCATACGTTCCGTAGACAAATACTTCATGCTGTTTGCGTAACGTTATAAGCTTCTTGTAAAAATTTAAAATCGATTCCTCGTCTGACAGCTGCTGCTCCACGTTAATGTCAACATAGTTTGGATTCACTTTCATCCAAGGTGTTCCTGTTGAAAAACCAGCATTTTTCGTACGATCCCACTGCATCGGTGTACGTGAATTATCACGACCTGTTTCCCAAATCACTTTCATGATTTCTTCATGACTCTGACCTTTTTCACGTTGAATACGATAGTAATTCACCATACCGACATCATTATAATCTTCAATGCTGTTAAACTTTACGTTTGTCATTCCTAACTCTTGGCCCTGATAGATAAAAGGTGTGCCCTGCATTAAGAAATAAAGTGCAGCTAAGCATTTTGCGCTTTCTTCACGGTATTTCATACTACCGAATTTATTAATAGAACGAATATGGTCGTGGTTCTCAAGATAAAGTGCATTCCACCCACCAATTTGAGCTAAGCCTTTTTGCCAATTCGTTAAAATTGTTTTGAACTCAACTAAATCCAGAGGTTCACTTTCCCCTTTGTCCCACAGTCCCATATGTTCAAATTGAAAAATCATATCGAATTTACCGTTTTTAGCGCCTACCCATTCGTCAGCATCGTCCCACGTAACGCCATTTGCTTCACCAACTGTCATAATATCGTATTTAGCAAATGTCTCTTCTTTTAATTCTGATAAATGCTCTTGAATACCAGGACGATTCATATGGCCCTCAAACGAAGGTACATAATCTAACCCTTCTGGATTTGGTAGGTCTGGAAAACCAGGCACTTTTTTAATATGTGAAATAGCATCTACTCGGAATCCATCAATTCCTTTATCCAACCACCAATTCACCATATTATATAGCTCTTGTCGAACCGCTTTATTTTCCCAATTTAGGTCGGGCTGTTTCTTTGAAAACACGTGCAAATAATATTCTTTCGTCTCGTCATCAAACTCCCAAGCAGAACCATTGAAAATGGACTCCCAATTGTTTGGTTCATTGCCATCATTACCTTCATGCCAAATGTAATAGTCACGATACGGATTATCTTTTGAAGAACGCGCTTCAACAAACCAAGGATGCTCATCAGATGTATGATTAATAACTAAGTCCATAATTAATTTCATATCTCGTTTATGAACTTCCTCTAACAGTTCATCAAAATCTGCCATGGTACCAAAATCGCTCATAATATCTTGATAGTCACTAATATCATAACCATTATCGTCATTTGGTGATTGATAAATTGGACAAATCCAAATAACATCAATCCCGAGATCTTTTAAATAATCAAGCTTTGAAATGACACCCTGAATATCACCAATTCCATCTCCGTTTGAATCTTTAAAGCTACGTGGATAGATTTGATACGCTACGGCTTCCTTCCACCATTTCTTTTCCATTTGTTCAACTCCTCACAACATTCCCTACAAGTAAGCGCTAGCATATAAAGCGCTACCATCATTTTATACTGAAATGCAATAAAAAAACAGCTATTTTATAAAAAAAAGAAGCGAAGGTTTCAAGAAGACCTTCGCTTTTATTTAATTAACTTATGTTGAAAAGCATAGATAACTGCTTGCGTACGATCTTGCACATCGAGCTTGCTTAGTAAATTGCTCACATGAGTTTTAACCGTTTTTAAAGCAATGAATAGCTCATCGGCAATTTCTTGATTTGTTTTACCCTGTGCCATAAGCAAAAGGATTTCCATTTCACGTCCTGTCAACAGCTCGTGCGGAGAAGATGGGCGACGCATTCTCGTCATCATTTTCCCGGTGACCTCCGGCTCAAGCACAGCTTCTCCTGCATATGTAGCGCGAATAGCTTCCGCAATTTTGCTTGCTTTAGACGTTTTTAACAGGTAGCTGGATGCTCCTGCCTCAAGTGCTGGATACACTTTTTCATCATCTAAAAAGCTCGTCACAATAATGATTTTGGCTTCACTCCAATGATCAACAATGTGTTTTGTTGCTTCAATACCATCCATACCATCCATGACCAAATCCATTAAAATGATATCCGGACGGTGCTTTAGCGCTTTTTCTACCGCTTGCTGACCGTTAGCAGCTTCGTCGACGACGTGAATATCTGCCTGAGCAGATAAATACGCTGAAACGCCTATTCGTACCATTTCATGATCATCAACTAACAATACGTTAATCATGAGCAACTCTCCTTTCTTCAGTCTATTCGTTATGAATGAGCGGGACCTTTACTTCTAACTTCGTCCCGTGATTTGGCAAACTAACAATTTTTAAGGTAGCTCCTACTTCAACAGCTCGCTCATGCATATTTTGCAATCCATAAGAGCCTAATTTTTCCATTTCCACATCAAAACCGATACCATCGTCTTCAATACGTAGAATAACTAAGCTGTCACGCTGAACGAGCAGTACCTTCAGCATGGATGCTTTAGAATGCCTCAGTGCATTGGAAACAGATTCTTGAGCAATTCGAAATAGATGGTCTTCTACTCCTTTATCTAGTAAAAACTCTTCTACATTCCACTTAAGCTCCATCGGAACTTTTTGAGCAAGTTCTAATAAAAGTTCTGTAATGCCCTCTTGCAACGATTTTCCTTTTAATGCAGCTGGTCGCAAATGTAGTAGCAGTGCCCTCATTTCTAACTGCGATTGATTAATCATTTCTTCTACCATTTTTAACTGCTTGCTTTTCGGAGAATCTTCATCCGTTGATTCTGTTAAAGCTGACATGAGCATGGATGCGGCAAACAGTTGCTGACTCACAGAATCATGAAGCTCACGAGCTAATCGATTTCGCTCTTGCACAATGACTTCTTGAACTCGCTTTTGCTGATCTTCCACTTTTTCATTAACCATTTTTTGCGATTGTTCAACCTGCTGGCTCATTAAGCGTTGAACTTCTTTTACATTAGATAAAATACCTTCTACTTCTTGAACCGTTGTTTTATCATTTCGATCTTGATATTGACGGTTTTTCATCTCACGCAATCGATTCTCAATCACTTCAAGCTGTTGCCTCCAAAGCAATCCAGAAACGCCTCCAAAAATTGCTCCTATCGTTAGACTACTCGTGATGGAGAAAAGAATAAAAGGAACGTCAAACACTTCTCGTTCCCATAGCTCTGTAAACCGTTGGATAGGAAACGCCATAAACACGCTAATTATCATTGTAATAAACGTTGTAAAGGCTATCGTGATTCCCCATAGTAACTGGCGCTGAATAACGCTCATATTCGCTTCACCTCTAAACTTCCAACGCCCATTGAAATCATTACTTTTATTTTTTGTGATGCCTCATCAAATTCTGGCGTTTTCATATACACGTTTTGAAGTGGCGCAAAAGATTGCGCATGATCAAAGATTGTAACTGCTCCAGCCATAGAAGAATGATTAACCGAAATTTCTGTTTCGTATGGAATAAAAATGGTCACGTTACCCGCTAGTTGTCGAATAAAAATAACCGATTCACCCTTTGGAAGCACGGTGTAGCTAAGATCAATTACCACATCGCTCCACACATTTTGAATATTAATGTCACTCCATTCGTAAACGGTTTCGTCTGTTCGCTGTCGCGATATAAATGAATTTTTCAACAGCTGCCTTTGCGCTCGCAGGGATTCTCGACTTTCTGTTATAGGCGTAATATATACCGGTTCTTTTTTAGACTTAACAAAATGAAATAAATAATAGAAAAAAATTGCAATGACCAAAAACTGAAATGCGACTGTATTAACTAAATTTAAAATCGCACCAATGATTCCTATCCAAAATAAGATTTTACCTGAGCGCCTTGGTAGACGTTTTCGCCCTATATAGATAAAAGCACCAGCAACGAGGAGTGCAAAAATAAACCCGCTATGAAAAAAGACAACTTCAACAAATAAAATAAATAGAGCTGTAATGATTATTAGATTGAAGTATCCATTGTCTACAATTCTTTTCATGCCGTTCTCCTCCTTTCGCTTTGCAGGCATTTCCTCTTGATGAAAAAGGCGTAGCTACTACTACGCCCTTTTTAGAATATCACGTTTTGTCTATGAGATTACATTTTTTTATCCTAATTAACCTTATTTTGCTTCTTTTTGTAAAGCTGCAATTTTGCTGTCAATTGTTTGACGATAATAATCGGTATTAATTTGATTTTCTAATTGATCAATATAGTTTTCGATATCCGAAAACTTAGAATATTCACTTGATGATAGTTCATCATTGTTTAAAACAGTGTTCATTCGATGATTTGCTCGCGCAACGTTTTCACGCCCCATCAGTTCCATTCGGCGAATATGCATATCATTCAGCTTGTGCTTCATTTCTTCATATTTACGCTCTAATTCATCAAGCTGCTTGGTGACGTGCTGAACCGATATGTTCAAGCGTTCTGTACGCTCTTCATATTGAGCATGCTCTTTTTGAACAAATTCATACAGCTCATTTTCTTGAGCTTGCAGAGCTACTTCCGCTTGCTGCTGGCGCTTTTCTTTCATTGCCGATGCTAGCTTATATTCACGCACAAGCTGTTCTTTTAATAGGTGCTGACGTTCCACCAACTTTCGAACTCGTTCTGTTTCTTCTTCGCATTGGCGCAAATAGTAATTCAAAGCTGCAATTGGGTTTTTTTGTTGCTTTTGGTCAAGCATATTGTGCAAGTCCGATGAGATTGATTCTTTCATACGTGTAAAAATATTTTTCATAACGTTCACTCCTTAATAAGATTGTTTATTTAATTCTGTCCATTGGTTTTCAAAGTTTTGAAATGGATCCTCTGTTTTAATTTCTTTCATGTCATTATCGTTCCACTTGGTGTATACAAAGTAAAGCGCAATGGCTGCTAAGATACCGAAAAATGCTGGTACGTTAGCAATCATGCTCAAGATAACAATCACACCAAGTACTGCAAAAGCTGCTTTCTTAAATGAAGATGTTGCTTTTACTACCTGCTTCCATACACCATATAAAATGACAAGCCCTAGTAGCATTAGCATCATCGGTCCTAAATTAGCAATAAGCACAACCGCTGCTATTAGGCCCAGAATAAATAGTCCAAATTTTTTCATCATGTTGCCTCCTTTCTTTTTCTATTCTCATCTTACCTACAATTCTTTCTTTCCAAAACGAGCTTAAGCTTGATTTCCATCTAAGACCTGAGGCTTAGTACAGAAAAAAGCACACAAAAAAAGCTCTTCATGATATGAAGAGCTGGTGCGAATATATTTGGTTAACAACTAATGTCGACTGCTGTTCAATAGCGTTCTGTAAGCCATGTTTTGTTCCTTTGTACTACAAGCGGCTAGCTACCTCGTACTCCGGTGGTAATTATCTATCTACAAAATGCGTGCATTTTGTCCTTCCCTCTGTTCAATTCCTTTGGGAAAGTTCCCCTACCATTATTTGGGTTTCTCGCTCGTGGGGTTTACCTCGTTCCACTCTCATTATTTCTAATGAGACTTCGTCACTGTGGCACTTTCAGAGTATTCAAACCATATCCTAAGACTTAGGCTTTTTCCCCGCCGTTAGCAGTTACGCTACCCTAGCTTATGACTTCACTAGGCACGAACACTACAAGCATCTCAGCCTGTGCGAGCATGGACTTTCCTCTACATCTTCAAAGAGATGCAGCAATTACCCAAACGCTATTGATTACGACCTTTCTAATTATAATAAAAATAGGAGTTAATTGCAACTCCTATTTTTATTCTTCATCATTCGTATAGCTTGCTACCAAATACATGCTTTTCAAGATTAGACAAACGTTTTAAAATATCAAAGTTTGTCGTACCAGCCTGCTGCTGTGCTGGTGGCGGCGTATAAGACGGTGCCGTTGTAGATTGTGGACGTTTTGATAACTCTTCCACTTGCTTTTTTAAGCGTAAATTTTCTGCCTGTAGTAACTCGATTTCTTCATGAAACGCTTCATAATCTTTAATAATGGAGTCTAAATATTTATCGACTTCCTCTTGATTATAGCCTCTCATTCCTGTTTTGAACTCTTTTTCCAAAATTTCTTTTGCTGTTAAACGAATTTTATCAGCTAACATTTCAATCACCTCGAATACAATAAACCTCTTGTTTATTATAAACCATTTTTTCAGAAATAGCTCAACTTGTCAATTTATCTTGCAAAATGTTTTTCAATATTGTTTAAAAAGATGAAAACTTCTCCTCTTCAACTATATCTTGTAAATCATAGGATGTAATGGTGATAATCGGGTATTCACTCTTTTCAGCCTTATCTTGGGCTACTTTTAGCATAAATTTTGGGCTACCCTCATGCTCTTCATCATATACAAGGCAAATCCCATCGCTTTTTTCAATTAAAAATTGATTTTTCAAGCGGAACTGATTAGGACTTTCATACTTCTTTTTTGTAATGCTATCCACAAAATCAGCTTGGCTCACGATAAATTCATAAAGTTCTTTATTCGCTTCGTTCCACTTCTCTTCCTGATCTAAAAAAGGGGTTAATACACCAAGCTGTAGCTGGGGGTATTCCAGCTGCAGGTCAAATATCACTTCAGCAGCCCACAATTCTACACCGAGCTGGCCACTGATTAGGACCCATTCAAGCCCTTCTTCAATGAGCGGTACTAAACGCTTCATTACTGCTTTTTTTATGTATGAAATACCAGGGTGCTGATCATTAAAAATCCCTAATTCAAATGGTTTATACCCTGAAATTGTCAGCACTTTCATCGTGTAAGCACTCCTTTAAATATAAGAATAGGAACTGAAATATTCAGCTCCTATCAATTGATTTATTTCTTATTAAAATCTTCTTTTTGCACCTGGATATCCTGGCATCATGCCGTTTTCCATCGCTCCTGCTACTTGATTGCCTTGACCTGGCATCATACCTGGCATCATACCTGGCATTTGAGCACCAGCCACTTGGTTGGGCATTCCTGGAGACATTGCCCCACCTACTTGTGTAGGACATTGTTGTGCACCACCAAAGAACTGTTGGCTTGTTTGTTGATTTACAACAGATTGTGTTTGTGGAAAATAGTGTACATGTTTAAAATTCGTTTGATTCACTAGCGTGTTATGGCTTGGGTGAATATGAGGTACAACTACCTCCTGATTGTTAAACTGTATACAACATTTTGTTGGGTGCACGATTGGTGGCATGCACTTTACTGGTCTTGGATACATGATGTTTTCCCCTTTCACTGTTTAGTTATTACATTACTACAGTATGTGATAAGGGGTGTACATGTACTAATGTAAACACCTATTTTCTAAAACTACATCAAAGAAAAGTACGTGTTTTTCATGCTACTAAAAATAATTACCGTCAAACAAATAATTGCGAAAAATGATACCAAAATGACATTTTTCATATTACTTCTCTCCATCTCACCAAAGTTCTATATTTTTGATATAAATTGCTAAAACAGCAATACAATGTCTTATTTTATCAACGACTGAAAAATAGAACAATATTTAAAATAGAGAAAACTAAAATTTAACAATTTGGAATTTTCAGTAATAAATTAACAATCATTATAAGTGAGATGTATACATTTTATCTTTATATCTAACCCGATTAATCCGCTTGTATAGAGCTTCTAGTTTATCATTTTCAATGAACGTTTGACTTTCTTCCGTCAGCTGTAAGGCTTTTTCTGCATAAAATACCCCACGCTCATAGTTTTTAAACTTATGTTCATATAATTTAGCAAGCTCAACGGCTGCTTCAGTTTGAAGAAGTATTGGCGCGTTGGAAACAACATATAAAAACAGCTCTTCTGCCTTTTTAAATTGCTTGTTACGCTTATGCTCAAAAGCAATAGCTCGGATCGCTTGATACTCTTCATCACTTTTTGCATTAGCCACATCTTCATACAATGCTAACGCCTCTTGTTTTTCACCGAGCTGTTCGTACCAACGAGCGACTTCAAATTTCTCTTTCAACGTAGCTTTATGCTCAGAGAGAAGTTGCTTTGACAGGTGAATATAGAGCGTAATTAAAGAGAGGATATCTGATTCATTATGATCCATTACTTCAAATAACCCTTGAGGATTTTTGCTTTCTATGAAATCAAAATAAATCATTGGTGCTAAAAACCCTGGGACATCATTAACACGTTCAACCCCCAGCACCTCTTTTTCAACATTTGCAAGCTTAACAGAATCCATTTTATGTTTCCAAAGCCTTCTTGAAGCGTGTAGTAAATCAAAATGCCCAAACTTAGGAAGTTTCGGTAAATGGTCTCTTAATAACGTGTGTCTTGTTTTTACATGAGGCCAATCAAAAGACTTTCCGTTATAAGTGACGAGCGTTGTATAATCAACGGCTTTTAAAAAGCTTTCGTAAAACGCAACTTCACCGCTTGGCTCGGTTAACACATGCTGCCTAAATATCACTTCATCTTCTATCACCTGTGCATAGCCCAGTAAAAAGATAGTCGTTCCTGTTCCCGTACTCAACCCCGTCGTTTCTGTATCGAAGAAAAACAAATCCGACATTTTATGCCCTTTTGCAGAAAGTGGATGTGATAGCGGAGACTTATTCCATGCTTCTATCACTTTCTGTAGTTCTGAAAATGCATAATGTCCGTGACGATAGCCAATTGGATAGCGCACTTCACGAATCATGCAGTAGTTATCCTCGCTAAAATAAGGCTTAGCAAATTTTTCATTCCACTGCTGTTCATAGGCTATTCGTTGATGATTAACCGGTTCACTTTTTAAAACAGGCACTTTCTCTTCCACATGCAAATGCTTTTTCATTCGATTAAGCTTATTTTTCAACGACATTTCTTGCACCTACCTTGCTAATAATAGCTGAAGCAGTGAGAGCGCATCCTGTTTAGCATGTTCACCTTGCCCCTCTAATCCAATACAGGATGGACAGCCGCTTTCACAATGACAAGTAGCAATAAGCTGCTGCGCTTCTTCTAACACTTCTTTCATTTGTTCGTATACTTTATCACTCAGTCCAATTCCACCAGGGTATCGATCATATAAAAAGATGGTTGGCTCTTCATTATGAACGGCTTTCACTTGCGGAACAACATGTAAATCAGAAGGGTCACACATCACCATTAACGGTGCAATTGACTGAATGGTAGTAGCAACTGATAATAGAGCCTGTTCTAATCGTTCTTCTGACTCTTGGAATACTTCTTTTGAAAAACTAAGCCAAACTGCATTGGTATGCAGCTCTTCCTCAGGCAAATGAATTGGACCTGACCCAATGTTTTCATGCGTCTCAAATTTAATCTTCTTAAAAATAGTAGCCATCGCGCTTACCATTACATCTCCGTACCCCATCGTATAAGAAGGTGCTTTCGTTTCTTTATCGGCTTCCAATACTTTTAAGTTAACGGCTAAATTGGCGTCTGTAAAATAATCAGCGGTGACTTCACGTACGTATGCTTTTTTTTCATCCCAATCTAAATACTCAACTTGATATTGAATACCTTGATGTAAATAAATAGCTTCATCATGTAAAAGCGTCATGGCACTGAAACGGTCCATCTCTCCGATGACCTTTACGTTGGCGACGTCTGACTGATCAATAATAACGACATTTTCTTGTGAAGCAGATCTCAAACTGATATTGTGAGCTGGAAATGAATCGTTCATCCAATACCACTTATCACCGCTTAGGTGAATCACGCGCTCTTCTCCTAAAAACTCCAATACATCTTCAATATCCACACCGTCAAACGTTTCTCCTTGCTTAAAGGGCAGTTCATAGGAGGCACACTTTAAATGATCCACTAAGATCACTAAGTTATCAGGATTAATGCGTGCCCTTTCAGGGTTACGACTGAAGAAATATTCAGGGTTTTGAATCATATATTGATCCAGCGGGCTCGAACTAGCAACCATCACAATAACGGCTTCTCCGTGTCTGCGCCCTGCACGTCCAGCTTGTTGCCAAGCACTTGCAACTGTTCCAGGATAACCTGTCATCACACATACTTGCAGCTGCCCAATATCTACTCCAAGCTCTAGTGCATTTGTGCTGACGACCCCATAAATTTCTCCTCTACGCAGTCCCTTTTCAATTTCACGTCTCTGCTTAGGTAAGTATCCCCCCCGGTACCCTTGAATCGATTTACCTTTCAGCTGATTTTTTACAAGTTCTTGTAAATACGTTAAGATAATTTCAACCCGAACGCGACTTCGAGCAAAAACGATTGTTTGGATTTTATTCTTCAAAAACTCTCCTGCGATGTTACGAACCTCCAGCGTAGCGCTTCTCCTAATATTTAGTGGCTTATTTACGACGGGTGGGTTGTAAAAGATAAAATGTTTTTTTCCACTCGGTGCTCCGTTATTATCGACAAGCTCCACCTGCTCTCCTAAAAGATGCTCTGCAAGCTCTTTTGGATTGGCAATTGTAGCGGACGTACATATAAACACTGGGTTACTGCCATAATAGCGGCATATTCGCTTCAAGCGTCGAATAACGTTTGCTACGTGGCTTCCGAATACGCCTCGATACGTATGAAGCTCATCAATAACGATATACTTTAAATTCTCAAACAACGATACCCATTTTGTATGATGAGGCAAAATAGCAGAGTGAAGCATATCAGGATTTGTAATGACAACATGACCCGCTTTGCGCACCTTTTGACGAATATTAGCTGGCGTGTCTCCATCGTATGTGTAGCTGTTAATTGAAACGTCCATTTCTTCAATCAGTTCATTTAGCTCCGTCTTTTGGTCTTGTGCAAGAGCTTTTGTTGGAAACAAATATAGCGCACGGGACTGCTCATTTTCCATGATACTTTGAAGGACAGGAAGGTTGTAACAAAGCGTCTTTCCTGAAGCAGTAGGCGTAACGGCAACTACATTTTTCTTCTCATACGCATATGTAAAAGCTGTAGCTTGATGCGTATAAAGCGATAGAATTCCTCTCTTCTCTAATCCCGCACGTATTTTCTCATGAATTTGTGAAGGAAAAGGACTTGTTTTTGCTTCTTTTTCTTCAATTGTATGCCAATGAACGATGTTGGATTTAAACTGTTCATTCGTTTGCAACACGTTCATTACTTCTTGTAAATTTTTACGTATTTTCATCTTCATCACCTAGCTTTATTTTAACGAATTTAAGGCTTGTTTCAAATCATTAGTTTTTGTATGTTTTTTCAAAAAAGGGACATCGTAACAACTAGGAGGTGGACAACATGGGAAATCCTTATTTATGTCCAAGCTGTAAAACAAACCGAACGCGCTTTAATATCATTGAGCAAAAAGCTACGGCAGTCAAATTAGATCCTCGCTCTGGTGACGTTGTAACAGAATATACCAATGATTCACTAGATGCTTTCCATGCGCCATACCGTGGCCCAGAACGCCGCATTCAGTGCGCAGCATGTGGTTTAATTGAAGATGAATATACATTTGTAAAACACGCTGAAAGCAAGCAACTATCATAAAAAATACCGCCATAGAGGAATGGCGGTATTTTATTACTTTTATAAAACTGCTTCAATAGCCTTTTTTATTTCCATAGACGGACGCTCGCACGCAAAATCTTTACATACATAAATGGTCGACTCACCTCTTTGGTCATAGCTCTCTAGGAAATCAGCATGTGGCATCAGTTCGTTTTTATTCCCAACCAACCATACAACTTCTGGTATAAATGACGTCTTCAAAAGCTGTATTTCTTCTACTTTACCTTTAGTTAACACAACCATTTCTTTTATCCCGATTGCTTGTTCAAGCCGCGCTTGTAAAAACTGCGTATGGCTACTGGCTTGCATTCGAATAAGTGAATAAAACGTTCGCTCCATCTTTTCAACCATTTGTAATAACTTTTCGTTTCCTGTTCGGTGACCTAAACGTAAAAGCTGGCAAACGGCGACGCTATTACCGGATGGGAGAGCACCATCGTACACTTCTTTTTCACGCACAAGCAGTTGCTCTGCATCACTTCCAGTAAAGAAAAACCCGCCTTTGTCTTCATCCCAAAATAATGAAGTCATATTCTCTGCAAGTGCTTTCGCCTTCGTAAGATAATCTACTTTGAGTGTCGCGTCGTAAAGATCGTTATAAGCCCATAATAAAAACGCATAGTCATCAATTAAACCTTTTTCCTTTACTTCTCCTTCACGATAGCGAACCATTAAGCGCTCCGTCTCGTACATATTTTCGTGGATAAAAAGCGCAGCCTGCTCAGCTAGCTCTGTAAATGTTTCATTTTGCAATGTCCGACCCGCTTTTGCTAATGCGCTTATAATCAAGCCATTCCAAGATGTTAAAATCTTATCATCAACGTGAGGGTATATGCGTTTTTGACGCTCTTTTAACAGTTTTTCATTGCATTTTTTTAGCTTAGTTTCCGTTTCTTCAACGGATTGTTTACTGCGCTTGGCTAGCTCTTCTATTTCCGTTGGAATTAAATGAAGGTGGTTCTTGCTTTCAAAATTCCCTTCTTCCGTAATGCTATATGCACTGCAGACAAACTCGGCTTCCTCTTCAGTGAAAAGGTTTGTTATTTCTTCTTTTGACCATACGTAATAGGTTCCTTCTGCTCCTTCTGAGTCAGCGTCAATCGCTGAATAGAATGCACCCGTTTGACTATCTCTCATTTCACGAATTAAAAATGTGATACTCTCTTCAATTATTTCACGATAGCGCTGTTTCTTCGTCATTTGATATGCTTCAATATAAGCATGTAGCAACAGCCCTTGGTCATAGAGCATTTTTTCAAAGTGCGGAATCATCCATTGTTGATCTGTTGAATACCTCGCAAACCCACCACCAATTTGATCATAGAGACCGCTTGAGGCTAACGAATCAAGCGTTTTTTCAACCATTAACAGCGCCGTATCATTATTGGTTAATCGATGATATCGAAGCAAAAATGTCAGCGTATGCGGCATTGGAAATTTCGGTGATTGCCCAAATCCTCCATACACTGGATCAAATTGACCAACGAGCTGCTGAAATGCTTGATGAAGGGTAGCTTCATCAATTGTGCTGTCTGAAGGAATATGTACAGAAGCTTTTAAACCTTTTACAACCTGCTCTCCTACCTTTTCAACAAAGGACCGCTCATGCAGAAACTTTTCAGCGAGCTGTGGTAGCGCATCCATCATACCTGGTCTATTATAAGCGCTATTCTTTGGGAAATAGGTACCCGCATAAAACGGTTTTTGGTCAGGTGTTAAAAAGACGTTTAAAGGCCAACCTCCGTGATTGGTCATCATTTGGCATACGCGCATGTAAATGGAATCGATATCTGGTCGCTCTTCGCGGTCTACTTTAATTGCAATAAAGTGTCTATTTAATAAATCTGCGACTTCTTCATCTTCAAAGCTTTCTTTTTCCATCACGTGGCACCAATGACATGTTCTTTAGAATAACCAACTAGCTATACCCAATAGATACGAAAACAGGTTTGTTTTCACGTTTTGCTATTTCAAAAGCTTCTTCTCCC
Organism: Bacillus sp. VT 712; assembly: GCF_001614195.1. Classification (NCBI taxonomy): domain Bacteria; kingdom Bacillati; phylum Bacillota; class Bacilli; order Caryophanales; family Bacillaceae; genus Bacillus; species Bacillus sp. VT 712. The sequence goes on from NZ_LWBK01000030.1 coordinate 31,755, forward strand.
CAAGGGTACCAGTGCACTGGATTATAAGCGTGTTGGAGAAGATATGGAGACTTCTCAGCAATTAATCTATTGGGCTTCTTATTAGTTGTCATTTGGGCATCACCTCCTATCGATAAATACTTTTTAATTATCTTTTAATGTACCATAAAAAGCACTTAAATACTAAAACGTATTAGTTTGGGAAAAGATTTTTTTCTAAGGATATATATCCCATAAAGTAAATGTTTTAGTGTAAACTTATACTTAACAAGGATTTCTTTAGGGGGTAAAAGATTGGAAAAGTATACAATTCGAGAACTAGCAGTTAAGTGCGGTTATCCACCAACAACAGTAAGGGGTTGGGCTACATTATTTGATGAATTTATACCATCTATTAAGCGAGACGGTATAGTTTATTATAATCAAGATTCGATTGAAGTTATACATTATATAAAGAGACTACGAGACAGAAAACTAAGAAAGAATGTTATATTAAATTTCTTAAATGAAAATACACAACCATTAGGTGAAAAAGAGATAGACACCAAACTAGGAAGATATCTCAAAAAACATTTCATAGATAAAACAAATAAGTTACCTACCCCACGTGAATTTACTATTCCATATTTAAAAGTATTAAGTGATAAAAATATTCATCATGTATCAGAAATTAATGAATCGCTAGCTGATTATTTTAATATAGAAGATGATTACCGTAACGCACTTTTAAATGAAGGAGATTCAAGGTTTAAAAGTCGGGCACGTTATGCACGAAGAGAATTACAAGTAGCAGGCTTAGTTGAACAATTGGAATCAAATACATATCGTATTACCGAATTAGGTCTAAAAGTGTATCAACAATTTCCTTATGCAGCAAGTATGCCTCTAATAAGTAGATTTATTAAAGAACAAATCGGTGAAAATAATGATGAAACTGATTCAGTATCAGAGATATTTGAAGAATCGCATGAAGATATGGAAAACGAAAATACACCTATTGAAGTTATGGATGAACAATTTAAGAGGGTTAATAATTTACTATCATTAGAAATTCTAGAACAAGTTAAAAACGTAAGTCCTCAACGCTTTGAAGAGATAGTTCTAGACTTACTATTAGCCATGGGTTATGGAGGTTCCCTAGGAAGCGGATATACTACTGACTATGTTAAAGATGAAGGTGTAGATGCAGTAATAAAAGAGGATAAATTAGGTTTAGACACTATTTATGTTCAAGCTAAACGTTGGAAAAACACAGTTGGACGCCCAGAAATACAAGCCTTTACAGGAAGTTTAGAAGGAAAGAAATCTAGAAAAGGCGTCTTTATAACAACTTCTCGCTTCACTAAAGATGCTTATGAGTTTGTAAGACATATTGAAAAAAAAATTATTTTAATTGATGGTGAATTGCTTGGTAGATACATGCTTGAACATAGTGTCGGTGTATCACAAGATAGAAAATATATTGTTAAAAAGATAGACTCAGATTATTTTAGAGTTGAAGAATAAGGAAGCTTGTAAAAGACGTATAAATGATGTACGTCTTTTTAAAATTACATTCTTCACATAATAAGTTTCATTACCCCAAACTTATAAAATAGTCATAAAATTTATCTAAACCCTTTTTCATCCAAAACAATGGCTGCCTCCCCCATATGCCCCCTACCTCTTAATTTTTATAATTGTTTTTTAGCCCTAATTAAAGTACTCTTGCTAATCCCTGTCATTTCCTCTACTTGTTTGTAGGAATTACTCTCTAGAAGCTTTAATGCATGTTCTATCTGCTTTTTTGTAAACTTCTTTGGCCTTCCTTCTCGAAAGTCTTCTCGCTGCTTAGCTATAGCTTTACCTTCCTGTGTACGTTCTACAATTAAATTTCTTTCCATCTCTGCCACGGCTAATAATGTTGTGAGAAAGAAACGTCCCATAGTCGTATCCTCTAATAATCCTACGTTCAAGACGTGGACTCTAACACCTTTAGCAAATAAACTCTTTACTATCTCTATACCTTCTACAGTGTTTCTAGCTAACCTATCTAACTTAGTCACCACTAAAGTATCGCCTTCACTTAATACAGCTAATAATTTTGTGAATTCCGGCCTAGCTGCCTTAGTTCCAGTAAATTTCTCATAATAAATTTCATTACACTCTTCCTTTTTTAAGGCCTGTAATTGAACTTCTAAATCCTGTGAGACTGTACTTACCCTTGCATATCCATATTTCATTAACTATTTCTCCTTCATTTATGAAACTAAGTTATGACACCTCTCAATACCTTGATAATATAACGTTGCTAAAACAGTGTCAATACTATTAAGTTATGACACCAACCAATAAAAAAAAGAGTTACCTCTATTTGATGAGATAACTATAAATTAGTTGGAAGATAAAAGTGGTTATGACTATGCCTACAACAGTTTCATACAGTCAATGTCAGTAAGCGACGTTTGATTAAGTGGCCGTTTCATAGTTAAACTATACAATTAGCACACCTTTATTATCTTCCATTAAGAATAAATGTACTTAGCATTTTCTTTGTTTATCCTAGCAACATTAACTAAATATTAAAATTTTTCTCTCTACTTAATGCCAGCCTTTCCATACACGCTGATTATATCTTTTTATCCTTTTAGCCCGCCATATTCGATTCTCTTTTGACATTCCCATTGTTAACTCATTATCATTATACCAAGCAGAATTGCTACTTTTCTTTCTTTTGTATTTAGTTTGTTTTTTCTTCTTTTTACTTTGGATATTCTCAGACATTTTCATCACCTCATAGTTTTTTTTACAATTTCACTATAAGGTTCTAATCCAGAAGCTTACAACCACTTTATTGCACTTTTTATTATTGATAAATTTTAACAACATCTTTAGGTGACATCATTTTTAAGCTTCAACGCAATATTATTAATTTTTGTTTTAACAACCTCAATACTTTTTTTAACTTCAGCAAATCTACTATCTATTTGGTCAAGTCTACTATCTATTTGGTCAAGTCTACTATTTATTTCGTCAAACCTATTATCTATTTGGTCAAACCTTTGATTCATTCTGCTAATCCCTTGTTGAAACAGATTTTTTAATTCTTCTAATTCAGTATGGTTCATTTACTCACCTCATTTATATAATTTTCTACAGCTATTCATTATGCATAACAGTAAATTTATTAATAGGCATGTATGCCTTTGGAGTATTCTTCTCAATAGTTATAAAGCCAATGATACTAGGCTATTATGTCATGTTTACCCATGCCCAGCAGCTTATCATTTTAGCTTTTTATTAGTAATTTATATATTAAGTTTCTAAAAGAACTGGTACGTAGAAAATGTAGGATATTTATATCCATACAGTTTCTAGTACTAGGCGGGTTAAAGGGCAGCCGCCCTTTTACTATATCAACTGTTAAGCACTTTTCATACTACTCTTTTTAAGGCTAACGCCTTGAAACCCTTGATAAATCAAGGTTTCCCCACATACTAAGAACTTTTTTATTCTGAAATTTATTCTGTCTGTTTTTACTATAAAACTCGTTATTGGCATGAAAGCATTAGTAAAGGAGACAGGTATATTGGAAAACAAAATTAAAATAGTTGACTCAATAATGGGTAGCGGTAAAACTTCTTGGGCTATTCAATATATGAATGAAGCAGATGGCAATCAAAAATTTATATATATTACACCCTTCTTATCTGAGGTACAGCGGATTAAATCAGCAGTTAAAAATCATGTGTTTTATGAACCGGTAAACAAAGGAAAAGGTAAATTAGATAGCCTAAAGAAGTTAATTTTAAATGAAAAAAATATAGTAAGTACGCACGCATTATTTCAAACAGCAGATGATGAAATGATGGAATTAATAAGGGCTAGTAACTACACACTAATTTTAGATGAAGTTATGAGTGTGGTAGAAGAATATCCGTTAAATAATGATGATTTTAAATTGCTAATAGATAATGAAATGATATATATACCTGAATTATTCATAGCTAACTAAAATCATTTCGTTTTTCAACTTTTGATCACGATGGTTTAAATTTTCGTGAATTTCAAATGGATGAATAGGTGAAGGAGTCTGGTTGATGCTTAAAAAATGGGGATTCACCTGTTTTTGGGCAGACTGATCCCTTGGTGCGGGTTCGATTTTTTAAAAAGGTGATTTAGTTGAGGGAAAGCTGCTGTACCTGGGTCAGTACGTCCGAAAAGAAGTGCGCATAGACG
>NZ_LWBK01000031.1:0-35760 GCF_001614195.1 Bacillus sp. VT 712
CCACTCAATCCACGAAAAGGGAAACAGACGAAAATTTCTCATCGTCGTGTACTATCAACTTTTTTACAAACAACGTTTGGCAGACAATTGATGAAAGAGCGTGGAAAAATTGAACAACAGTTTAGTAAACTAAAAGATCAAGGGTTGGAGCAGCCTCGTTGGTATGGACAAAATCGCTATCTGTTGCATGTTCAGCTAGTTTTTCTGATTCATAACATTGCATATTTATTTTAGTTTTGCAACACCCTCGAAAGAGGTTATAAAAGCTTATTTTGAAAGATTTGTAGATAAATGGATGGAATACAATAATTCATTACCTAAAATAGTATGGAACGAAGATGTGGCTGAATTTATATACTCCGGTACAGAAGACGAATATGGATATATTTCTTGGAAACCAATGGAGAAGAGTATGAAATTTAACTTCGATGAAATTGAAGGTCAATATAATGTTCAGTTACATAATTCAGTTAAGGAGTATTTTAATTCGTATTGGTTTTTAGAATTAACAGGCTGGATTTCTTCTTATAATGTTAATTTACACCCTGTTATTCCAGGAATTGAACCAGATTATTTCATTTCGCTTGTTAAAGACTATGTAGAATCTAAAGAATTTACTTTTAAGTATATACCAATCGGTTATGAATCAAATGGGATGTTATTAGTAGTAAACAACAATACAGGTGAGATTTTTGTTGAAGATTTTGAGTTAAATGAGTACAAAAAGATAGCCAATAGTTTAGAAAGCCTCATTTTACATTTGAAATTTAAGGACGAATAATGGAAATTCAATAAGTGACAAAGTAATAAAAAAAAGACTTAATTTGGGATTGTCTTGCACTATTTTTAATGTAGCTTTAAAAGCAGAAATAATGATATATGGAATATCATTTGGACTTATGTTGTTAGGGCTCAGAATCATTTATAAGCAAATAAAGAAGAAATAACACGCGTGCATTATACGCGTGTTATTTTTTTCGAAAACAGTATGCATTAATGGGTCATTGATTACTTTTAATAATTCTTATACTTCTTGAAGTTTTAAGTGTGTAGTCGATAATACCTTTAGTTTTGAGGATATTTACATAGCACGAAGTGGTACTGGTTGAATGAAACTCACTAATTGAATTGTCCATGTATGAAGGCACTCCACTTGCTATTTACTTACCAGACCTTTGAAAGATATGGGGAGAGAAGAAGAGGCAGTAAGGTAATTAATGAATAAACATTGAAAAAATTAAGCACTTAATTGTCTCCTGTAGATGATAAGTGCTTTTTCACGTTCTCATATTCATATAAACTCATTCTTGTTTAATGTTTATATTTAATCAATAAAAGCTAAAGTCAGCTGATTATCACTTAATCTTAGTTTCTCACCTTTTGAAACTTTATCTCCTAAGTACGTTTGGAATTCGGTAAAGCTAGCAAGAATGCTGTCTTTCTTTTCTTGGCTCATTTTGTTTAGCTTATTCTCTACCTTGTTTTCAACTGTTTTCGTATTATTGTTGATTTTCAACTCTCCTCCTAATAAAGTAATGTCATTCTTATAAGCTAAGGCCCCTAATTATTGGTATGTAAACCTATTATTTCATTTAAATGTGCTAGATAAGTATTTAGTCATAATAGTTCAATCTTTTACCGAGCCGTTATGCAGCAATTCGCAGCTAAGTAGACTATCTCAAAAGGTATGGTCATATCTTATAGAAAGACAAGCTATGGAGTTGGAGGGATAACGTGACTATTCTAATTATTCATCTAGTGGTATTGGGAATCAGTCTTGCAGCACCATTAGGGCCGATTAAAGTTGAGATGATCAAGCGAGGAATTGCAGGTGGTTTTTGGCCTTCTTGGCTTATCGGTCTGGGAGGAGTTACGGGAGATTTCCTGTTTCTAGTCGTCATTTATTTAGGAGCTGAACATTTATTTCAACATCACTTGGTGGTTGTGTTTACATATTTGTTAGGCGGTTTTTTTCTCATTAAACTCGGAATAAGCAGCCTATCGAAACAGCATTCGTTCAAGCAGGAAGATATGACAACCACTTTGGCTCCGTGGTATAAAACATTTTTCGTTGGTTTTTTAATTGCGTTATTAAATCCTTTAAATATTGTATTTTGGTTTGGGGTTTATGGCTCTACCTTACAGGAAATGACGCAGACGATGTCTCATTCTCTTTCTTTTCTCTACAGTTTATTTATTCTAGGGGGAATTATCCTTTGGAATCTGAACGTGGCTTTCACGGTACACTTCGGTCGAAATCTTTTGACAGATAAATTTTTGAAAAATATCTCGGTGGTTGCTGGGGGTGTGTTGATTTTATATGGTGTGCGTTTTATCGTTCGGTTTGGTAAAGAGATTTTAGCGTTTATATAAAGAAGAATAAGCACTTGAAGTCTGAGAAGGCAGTAAGTGCTTTTTTATATGGATAATAAAAAAAAGTAATATTTAACTATAAATGGATTTAAAGAACATATATGATATTTATTTAAATTATTGTAAAAAATGTTTAAAGATGCAATATGATAGAGTGGTTTCATACAGGTTATCATTTCCGATTTATGGATATAACCTTAGATTACTATCTGTAATGTTAAATTTAAAAATCGTATATCCTCAGAAATATGGTCTGAGAGTCTCTACCCAATTCCCGTATAAAGAATTGGACTACGAGTTAAATTTTACTTTATTGGTGTTAAGAATTAATTTAAAAAGAATAATAGTGTGGGTGTACTATAATAATTAGTACTTATTAGATGGGAGCATTTGATACAAAGCCCCATTCTCTTAAGCTATTACTTTGTAAGACACTTACACTTTATTTAAGCATAGTTACTTGCGTTTAACATAAGTAATACGTGCGTTCTACAGGAAATAAAATGTCTGATGCTGATAATTTAATAGGAAAGTTATATAAGTTGCATCAGCAGTATGGGAACTTGACTGCGCTTGGAACGCTTGCAGGTGGTCAAGCTTTGTACTATGGTGTTGGTTTAACAAAGTTCCCTAAGGATGCTCATGGTAAATATAGTTTTAAACATATGAAAGCTTTAAATGCTTTTTCAGATGTGGTTGATAATTCGAAATTTAGCAAAGCAGCTCGAGGGCTTGCTTGAAGAGTTTAGTGATGTAGAGCACCTCTGTGCAGCAATCAGTCGTTGGACATCTCAATTAACAGTAGCAGATATTCAAGCAACTAGTAGTTTTTTTATGGATTTAAATACTAGGAAATCGAGAATAAATACAATGATGGTACTTGCTTACAACCAACATAACAACCCGGAGCCTGAGGATATTTGCTTTTTCATTCCAGGTAAGCAGAATGACTGGGTTCTCGCTAGAAATGAGGACAATCGATTCAATTTAGAGCTTACAAGCAAAGCTTTCTTGAAAACGTTTATTCCTTCCTCTATATTTAAAATAAATGAAACTATTGGATAAGGAGAACGAATAATGTTATTAAATATGAAGCATTCTGGTGATGAAATTCATATTAAAGGAAGCATGTTATATTATGTAATCCAGTTTATATTTTATATAGGTGGTTTATTTGGAACAGCACTTTTAATCATTGATGGTTTAGGCTTTAATTCAACTTTTTCACTTCAATGGTTAATTGGAGGAATTGTACTGTTTCCAGTTATGGCTTATCTATTCATATGGTATATTCCTGGTATAATTCCTGGGAAAACTATTATTTCATTTGTTCCAGGACCAAACGGTTATTTTAAGACCAAAAAAGGCAATGTGTCATTCAAGAACATACAAAAAGCAGAAGTGCGTCGCAATGGTTTCACCCTGATCAATGTTTTGGTAATTATCACGCATGATAAAAAACAATATCGAATTCCTACCTATAATTTAGTAGATGAAACTGGAATTGATTTAATGATTGACAAGTATGTTTATCCATATATGACGCCTGATGCTCGAAAGATATGGAATGAGCAAGTGAATTTCGAGAAACTACATGAACTTATCAAATATAAACGAGAAGATAACATGAATATGTAACATAAATCATTTCACGTAAAAGGCCTTATGCAGTAATATCTCACTACTGAATGGAGTTTTTTATACATTTTTCAGCTTAGGGAAGTTATTGACTATACTCTTTGGCAGAAGATGATTGTTAAGTAGGGAAAAAGTTTTGTTGTATAAACTTTTACTTTGATATACTATTTGGAATGTAGTAGAATAATTCTATTAACAAAGTCAAGCGTGCTTCAAAGCACATTGAGTGATCGACGTTTGGTTTTTGAGGTTTCGAACGCTTAGGCTCGGAGCCTTTTTGTTGTTTGAACGAACGATTGCAGCGCTTGCTTCGTTTAAGAATAGCTTCTTGGTTCTAAACAGTATATCTTACAGGCAGTGTTCCTGTAAGTAAAAAGGAGAAGACGATAAGCATGGAAAATGAGCTTTTCACTTTAGGCGTCGCGATTTCATCAACAGCTATTATTGCTTTATTAAAAATCATTCTTATTGACATTATCTTATCTGGAGATAATGCAGTCGTAATTGCGATGGCTACACGGAATTTACCAAAAGAGCTGCAAAACAAAGCGATTTTTTGGGGAACGTTTGGAGCGGTCGTTCTACGCATCGGGTTCGCGGCAGTTATCGTATACCTACTGAAAATTCCATTTGTGACAATCATCGGCGGCGTGTTGCTTCTGTGGATTGCGTACAAAGTACTGGTGGAAGAAGAAGATAGTTCAAATATTAAGTCTTATAACGGCTTAGGAAAAGCGATTCAAACAATTATTATCGCAGACGCAGTGATGAGTCTTGATAACGTAGTAGCGGTTGCTGGGGCTGCAAATGGTCATATTGGAATGGTTGCCCTTGGAGTATTAATTAGTATTCCAATTATGATTTTTGGTTCAAAAGCTATCGTGAAAGCAATGGACAAGTATCCGTGGATTGCCTACGTTGGAGCTGGAATTTTAGCTTGGACGGCAGCTGAAATGATTTTAAAAGACAAAAGCGTTGGCGAGCTGCTTCACATTCATCACGGGATTGCGACCTATCTGATTCAAGCAGTCGTAGTTGTTCTCATTTTGTTTGCTGGCTACAGCAAGAACAAAAGAATTAAAGAGAAAAACGATAGAGTTAAACAATCAGCATAATACGCAAAAAGGAGCGAGTGGTATTCGCTCTCTTTTTTTAGTATCTGTATCTTTGATAGAATGTAGTACATGGATCAGGAAAGAAGCATCATATGTGAAGACGTAGGAGAAAGGAGAAAGCAGAAAGTAGAAAATAATGGTCATAAACTCTTTCATATTGCGAAGTGCTGCGATTCTTTGTAAAGTTGTACTATAGGAGTGATGAACATGAGTGAACGATGGCTTTCAAAGCAGTTTATCCCCATCTATTTTACTGCGACAGTGCTTGTGTTTGTATTGTTCAAAGTATTAGGTTCTACGTGGCTGCAATCCTTCGTGATTAGCTTGCCATTTTTAATTGCAGGGATGGCTGCGGTTGGTGAAAACCGCGATCGTCGTAAAAACAGCAAATAGATTGCTAGAGCGAGAAGCTGCGCTGTTCGGTATTTAACCAGCGTAGCTTCTACGTATATAAAAGAGTATGAGGTGAAGCGATGTGTATGATGTTGTCATTATTGGAGCAGGCGTAAGCGGGGTGTTTTTAGCGTACACGCTGGCAAGCCAAAGCCAAAACGTACTGCTTATTGATAAGGGAAAACAGCTCCATAAAAGGTCATGTCCTCTTGATGAAGGGAAGCTTTGCAGTTGTGACGTGTGCGGAAAATATTACGGTTTTGCAGGACTCGGAAAGTCAGAAGGAAAGTTTAATTACACCAATGATTTTGGCGGAGATTTAGAGCAAAAAGTAGGTCCAGAAGAAGCGCTTCGTCTCATGAAAGAAGTGGACGATGTGCTTTGTTCGTTCGGAGGGGATGAAGTCAAGCTGTATTCCACGGTCAATCCAGACCTTGTAAAGAATGCAGAAGTACATGGTCTCCAGCTTCTTTCAACGGAAGTCCGACACTTAGGAACAGCTCGTTCGACTGCTATTTTCCAGCGCATATACGACGTGTTGAAGTCACGAATTGACATATGGTTTGAAGTAGACGTCAAGCGCATTGAGAAACAAGAAAATGAGTTTAAAATTGTTTCAAATAAAGGGGATGTACAAGCACGTCGCGTCGTGGTCGCAACAGGTAGGTCAGGGAACGACTGGGTTGAAGAACAATTCTCAGCTCTCGGTGTGAAGAAAGGATCAACTCGCTTAGATTTAGGAATACGTATTGAAATGCACGGTCGCCAGCTCAATCGTTTGTTAGAGCATACGTTTGAAACAAAGCTTTCTTCCGAACATGAAGGCGTCATTTCGTATACATACTGTATGAATCCAAAGGGCCGCATTATTAGAAAGTACCAGGAAGGATTGGTCATGCCAGATGGTCAGAACTATAGAGAAGAAGGAAGCGGTACGGCAAACCTAAACTTTACGCTTTTTACACCGGCGTATTTTAATACGCTGCAAGAAGCGAACACCTATGCGCAAAATGTGATTGGTGAACTAAACGCCGGTGGAGATCAGATTGTCGTGCAGCGCTTGTCCGACTTGCGACGTCAAAAAGCAACCTCCAAGGAAGACATGAGCGGTAATCGAATTCAGCCAACGCTTAGCGCTACCGAGGGGAATTTATTGAACTATGTTCCAACTAATTATATTTCTGCGTTAGAAGTCTTTTTGGAAAAGCTCGAAGGATTGCTTGGAGAAAGCATTCACGAAGATACGCTTCTTTATGGAATGGACGGGAAGTTTTATTCGCCGGTTGTGGAAACGAATGAATACTTCGAAACTAATGTGAAAGAGCTGTACGTTATTGGAGATAGCTCTGGCGTTACGCATTCGCTCTCTCAAGCAGCGGCGAGCGGGATGTATGTAGGTGAAGTGTTCAATGAAAAAGTCTTGTGATGGTTTGTTAAGAATCTATTATTCTAGTACGATAAATCTGATATTTGACTATAATAAACAAGCGCTCAAAATGCTTTGAGCGTTTGTAGGAAAGAAGTATACGGTTAATGTAAAATGAAAATAGAGATAAGACCCGCAATGAAAATGATGATAAATAAAAATAAGTCTGTATCTATGAAGTCTTTTTTCTTGTTGTGGTTAGTTGGTGTCGGTTTTTTCAATGATTATTGAACCTCTTTCGTATTCTAATTTTTCCTTATGGATATTTTTACTTACCAAACGCTTGAAACACAAAAGCAATCGCATAAAGGGGAATAGCAACAATGAGTACTCCAGTCAAGAAATAGCATAAGCTTCGTACGAGAAACTTCATGATGTCATACAGAGCACCAGCAATGTCGTCAATGAACTTCAACATGTCTACCACCTGCTTTCATTTTTAGTGAAAACGGCATTTTAACACGTAGATGCTGTCGTATTCTTTTAGCTCTTTTTCGTGAGCTTTTGGATTTTTTAAATAGTTTAGCTGAATGCTTGATATGGAATCTTCAGAAGAATAAGCCATGTAGCCTAGTGGCATGTCTCCATCAATTTTTTGTACGTCTTGATAAAAGCCTTCCCACGTGCCAGCTAAGTTCTCTTTTTCTTCAATGTTCCTTTTTTCTGTGAAGCTTAACCCAGCGCTGCCCGTTTGATTTCCAACCTTTAAGTTAAACATAGTAATGACTTCTTCTCCGTCTTCATCTTCCGGATAAATATCGCTAGAAGTGAAAATAATCAGTCCTTCTTTGTCCACTTCTGTAGATAACTCATTTAGCTTTTCTACAAATAGCCCCTTTTCATACTTTTCAACCCAAACGTCGACTTCTTTCTTCTTGCTACCAGAGTCATATTCAAAGACAAACGCTTGATTAGTATTAAGCAGCATATCCTCTCTTGCCGTTAGAGAATGCGTGACGTTTTTAATTGTTTCGTTTTTTAAGGTTGGTCCTTTGCTACTAGTAACTTGGTCAGAGCTGTTTGAAAAAAACATTGTCATGAAGCCTCCAACCGCTAATAGGAAAAGAACGAATAAAAAAGCGATTTTTCCTTTTGACATGGTCTATAACCTCCTGTTCAATCAGTGCTGTTTCACTATATTTTTACTATTTTAACATTTATTTCATTATTTTTGAAGAGGTTATATATTTGCATAGTATTTTAGTTCATATTCCAATATTTCATAGTGCTCTAAAGCTATTGTTTATTGTCAGAAAGTTATGATATTATAAGAATCAAGTGAAGGAAAAACTTCATTGATGAGTAAATATGAAGTTTTGAGTGCGAAGGAGGATGGAATGAACCAGTCATACGTAGAAAAGATGAAAAATGACATTTATAAAAATTATGAGCACTTGCATACATATCCAGAATCAAGCGGTGAGGAAAAAGAAACGTCAGCTTATATTCAAAAGAAGCTAGAGGATGCTGGATACAGCGTTCGCACATTTTCAGAACATTACGGATTAACTGCTGAGCTTCAAGGTGCTTCTTCCGAAGTGGTAGCGTTCCGAGCTGATTTAGATGCGGTCGTGCAGTGGATGGACGGAGAGCTAAAAGCCAATCACTCGTGCGGGCACGATGCTCATAGCACCATGCTTTTGTACACGGCTCTTGCGCTTAAGAAAATGAATATCAAGCCTCAAAAAACGATTCGCTTTTTGTTTCAACCATCAGAAGAAACCGGGGCGGGAGCGAAGCAAATGATTGAATCAGGGTGCTTGCAAAACGTGACCGAGCTGTATGGCATGCACGTAAGACCTGAGTGGGAAGTAGAGGATAAGAAAGCATCTCCCGTTATTTTACACGGCTCAGCCTGTGCAGTTCATGGCATCGTTCACGGTGTACAAGCTCATGCGTCACGACCCGAATTTGGTAAAAATGCGATTGAAATCGCAGCGGACCTTGTACAGATGCTAAGAGGTTTACGCTTAACAAAAACGAATGATTATTCAGTCAAAATGACGAAGCTGCAAGCTGGAGGAGATAGCACAAATGTAATTCCTGATGAAGCTGTGTTTGCTTTGGATTTGCGAGCCAATACAAATGAAGCGATGGATGAATTGAAATCGCGAGTGGAGCACATCCTCTCTCACCTGACTTCAATGCATGAAGTAGCAATCGATTATCATTTTGAAGGACGTACATACGCTGCGGTTCCAAACGTTCATACCATTCAAATTGCGACACAGGCCATTCAGTCTGTACTAGGTGACGATGGATTAGTATCTGTCTGCGAAACGAAGGGTGCTGAAGACTTTCACGTGTACACGAAAGAAACGGGGGTGGCTTCGACGATGATCGGTCTTGGATGTGGATTAAAGCATGGCCTTCATCATCCTGACATGATATTTAATAAAGAAGCGCTGCTAACCGGAACAAACATTTATCTAACTCTTGCTCTTTTGGCCTCAAAAGCAGAGGTGCAGGGAGAATGAGTGCGCAGCGATTTGAACAGGTAGTAAAAGAAGCGTTTCCTCATTTATCATCAGGGCAAAAGAAGGTTGCTCAGTATTTACTGGATTCCCTTCAAGAAGCGTCGTTTCAAACGGCAGCAGAAATTGGTCGCGCCTCGGGAGTCAGCGAAACGACAGTTATTCGACTTTCATACTCTCTTGGCTTTCAAAGCTTTTCACAAATGCACGATGCGATTCAGCAGCGCGTGATGGGTCATGAAAAAGTAGTTAAAAAGGAGAAAAATCAAGACGTGCTCAAGCGCGTGTTAGAAAGCGAACTGAACATCATCTGCCGCTTGGAAAATGAGGAGAACACTCAGAGAATTTGGGAAGTGGTAGACAGACTGATTCACGCAGATCAAGTACTGGTTGCCGGATACCGAACTTCATACGGAGCAGCACACTGGTTTTCAATGATGCTTTCGACGCTTCGGGAACGCGTGCGGTTAGTCAATCAGCCGGGAGATATTCAAGAAAGTCTTTGCGACTTAACACCCGAGTCAGTCATTGTTGTCCTGTCGTTTCCCCGCTATGCAAAGGAAGCGACAAAGTTTGCGGCTTACGCTAAGAAAGTTGGGGTAACGGTAATTGCCGTTACCGATCGTATTTTATCGCCGGTTGGTGAGCTAGCTGACATTACGCTTTTAACAGAGACAAACGTCCAGTCAGGTTGCAACTCAATCGCTCCGGTCATTACGCTTTTAGACTTAGTGCTCACCGCATATCAAGAAAAAAATCCCGCTGGCGTTCAAAAGCGTCAGCAAAAGCTTGAAGGCTTATATACGCATCAAGATACATACATGGAATAAGCGAGGAGATAATATGGCGAATTTACGTATGGACGAGCTCATCATTCGGCGAGTGGAGCATCCAGACGAACTGCGAAAAGTAGGGAATTTAGAGCGAACAATCTGGAAGGGAGAAGATCCGGTTCCAGTTGAAATGATGGTCGCAACGATTCGAAACGGAGGGCTGGTGTTAGGAGCTTTTCTTGAAGACAAGCTCATTGGGTTTCAGTATTCATTTCCAGGCTTTGACGGCAAGCAATCCTATCTATGCTCTCACAGCTTGGGCATTTTAAAAGAATATCGTAGCTACGGTATTGGGCAAAAGCTGAAGTGGGCGCAGCGACAAGAAGCAAAGAAGCTAGGTTATGAGCTGCTTGCATGGACATATGATCCGCTTGAAACAGCAAATGCTAACTTGAATTTGCGAAAGCTCGGCGGAATTGGAGCAGCCTATAAAGAAAATTACTACGGTGAACTAAACGACATTCTAAATGCAGGAATACCGTCGGACCGCTTTGTGGTGCATTGGTGGATTCAAAGCGACCGCGTGCAGAAACGAGAAGAAAAGGAGTACGCGGAATGGAGCGTTAAGGAAGACAATATTCTATTAAACTATGTGCTAAATAATCAAGAGTTACCAACTCCTGCACCTATGAACTCTACATTAATGCATGACGTGTTATTCGTAGCGGTGCCCGCTCGCTATCAAGAGGTAAAGGCAAAAAATCAAGACCTGGCGCTACAGTGGCGCTTAAAAACAAGAGAAGCATTGAGCAAAGCTCTAGACTGTGGCTATGAAGTCACGGATTTTGTGAAAACAAACGGAGATATTCATTACTACGTAGTGACAAAAAAATAAGGTAGGGGGAAACGAGATGGAGATTCAGCACATTATTTTGCGCCACGTGAAAATGGAGCTTTTAGAACCATTCACAACGAGCATCTTCACCGAAACGCATAAAGAATTTATCCTAGTAGAAATCCTAGGAAAAAACGGCTTATCGGGGTGGGCAGAGTCTGTTGCTTCACCAGAGCCTTACTATAAAGAAGAAACGCTCAAAACAAATTGGCACATCATGGAGGATTATTTAATTCCGCTTTTACTTCAACATCCTGTGTCCCACCCGAGCGAACTTCAGAAGTTGTTTGAACCGATTCGGGGCAACTCCATGGCGAAAGCAGCGCTTGAAGGGGCAATGTGGGACTTATACGCAAGAAGCAACAACGAGCCGCTTTGGAAAGCACTTGGCGGGACGAAAGAAACCATTGATGTTGGGGTTAGTTTAGGGATTAAAGATTCAGAGTATGAGCTATTAAAAGCGGTGGAAAAAAACTGTGAAGAAGGATATAAGCGAATTAAGCTAAAGGTAAAGCCAGGCTGGGATCTCGATATTTTAAAAGCAGTTCGCACGCGCTTCCCGGATATTTCCTTGATGGCAGATGCGAACTCAGCGTATACGCTAGGTGACATTGATCACTTAAAAGCGTTTGATGAATTTAACCTCATGATGATTGAGCAGCCGCTCGCTTATGACGATATCATTGACCATGCGAAGCTGCAGCGCGAGCTTCAAACGCCGCTTTGCTTAGATGAAAGCATTTATACGCTTGATGATGCAAGGCATGCGATTGAGTTAGGAAGCTGTAAAATTATTAATATTAAAATTGGCCGCGTGGGTGGACTCTATGAATCGAAGCAGATTCATGATCTTTGTAAAGAGCACGGCATACCTGTCTGGTGTGGAGGGATGCTGGAAGCTGGTGTAGGGCGTGCTCATAACGTTGCCATTACGACGCTCGATAACTTTACGCTTCCTGGGGACACGTCAGCGTCTTCTCGCTATTTTTTAAGCGATATCACAGACCCTGCGATTACAGTTGAAAATGGAGTGATTACCGTACCAACCACACCGGGGATTGGCTTTGAACCAAACCGCAAGCGAATTGAAGAGCGTACGCACTACAGCAAGCTTTATAAATTTTGAGGGATATAGACTTTAAGGGGGGAGGGAGCGCCAGTGAGTAGCGTTCCAGCAAAGAAGGTACAGGATAAGGGGTATAGTAGAGGAGATTATGTTCGATTTATTGTTCCATCCGTATTAGGAATTTTATTGTTTATGATTCCCATTCCGATGGAAGATGGAACGACCGTTTTCGTCGCGTTTGTTGCAAACTGGCTTGGTGATGTATTTGCATCAACAATTCCAATGATTGCCGCTGTTTTAACGAACTTCCGAAAGAAGTCTCCCTCTTCAAGCGTGTGAAGGGCGTAGCCCAACGGTAAGGGGGAGATGAATTTCGGTTGGGCGACAGCCCAAAGGCTTTTCCTTTTGCCTTTATGCTCAATATGTTATAATCAGTCTTATAAAGCATAAGGATTGATATAACAATGAATTTAGACAGTAATAACCATTCAGTGTTCTTGATGTATTATCATCTTGTATTAGTGGTTAAGTATCGAAGGAAAGTAATAGATGACACCATTTCAGACTATGCCAAAGATAAATTTGTGTCTTTGAGCGAAAAATATAATATCACATTGCTTGAATGGAACCACGATATTGACCATGTTCATATTTTGTTCAAAGCACAACCCAACAGTGAATTATCGAAATTCATCAATGCCTATAAAAGTGCGAGTTCGAGACTCATCAAGAAAGATTTTCCTCATGTTCGTAAAAAGTTATGGAAAGAAATGTTTTGGTCAAGAAGTTTTTGTTTGTTGACGACTGGTGGTTCACCTATTGAAGTAGTTAAAAAATATATTGAAAATCAGGGGATAAAGTGAGGTGATTTGATATGGCTAAACAAAATAAAGCATACAAGTTCAGAATATATCCAACAGATGAACAGGCTTTGATTATGCGCAAAACTTTCGGTTGTGTTCGCTTTGTCTATAACAAAATGTTAGCAGAAAGAATAGAAACGTATGAAAGTCTAAAAGACGATAAAGAAGCATTGAAGAAGGTGAAACACCCCACTCCTGCAAAATATAAAAAGGAATTTGAATGGCTAAAGGAAGTAGACTCGTTAGCGTTAGCAAACGCACAGCTAAATTTGGATAAAGCTTATAAAGCTTTTTTCAAAGGAAATGCCAAGTTCCCAAAGTTCAAAAGTAAACGACACAAACAAAGCTACACAACCAATGTTGTTAATGGAAACATTCAATTGTTGGATGGTCATATCAAATTACCTAAATTGAAAATGGTCAAAATCAAACAACATCGAAAGATACCATCAGAATACAAAATCAAATCTTGCACCCTATCGATGACCGCATCAGGAAAATACTATATTTCCATTTTGACAGAGTACGAAAAGAAAATTGATTGTAAAGAGATTGAAAAAATAGTTGGGTTAGATTTTGCGATGGATGGTCTATTTGTCGATAGTGAGGGTGAGAAAGCCAATTACCCTAAGTTTTATCGACAAATGCTTGAGAAATTAACAAAAGAACAACGCAAACTATCTCGTAAGAAGAAAGGTTCTTCTAATTGGGATAAACAACGTATTCGAGTGGCTAAAATTCAAGAGAAAGTCGCCAATCAACGCAAGAATTTCCTTCACCATAAATCAAAAGAATTAGTCACAACTTATGATGCCGTCATCATTGAAGATTTGGATATGAAAGGCATGTCGCAAGCACTAAGGTTTGGCAAAAGTGTCGCTGATAATGGTTGGGGAATGTTCACGTCTTTCTTACAGTACAAATTAAAAGAACAAGGGAAACAACTTGTCAAAATCGACAAATGGTTCCCATCTACCCAATCTTGTTCGAATTGTGGAAATATCCAACCAATGCCTATGAACATTCGAACTTACGCTTGTTCGTGTGGTCTAAATCTCGATAGAGATTATAATTCAGCACTAAATATCAAAAAAGAAGGCATCCGCTTATTAGCAAGTGCCTAATAAAATATAAACTCTTGGAACAAGAGGATTAGCTTGGTCCATTTCGTCAGCTACCAAAAGTGGCGATTACCCAAGAAGCCCCCACTTCAAGCAACCCGTAAGGGTGGTAAGTGGTGGGAGTAGTTCACGTAAGTGTAAAAAGTAGCTTAAACGATGACATTGAACTTCAAAACGTAACTCCTTCTTCTGTCGACGTAGTTCATTCAGGTGACGTGGCAAAAGCAGACGCAACTCTAAACATTAAGAAAAATGGGAAAGTCGTAAAGAAACAGCAAAAAGATATGAAAAAAAACCAGCAGTTCAACGCTTCCTTTGCTGAAGAAGGCGTCTACAACATCACTGCGGACATCAAAGGTCAAACAAAAGACGGAAAGCCGTTTGAGCGTACCATTGTGAAATCAATTTATGTAGATGCTAAAGGGAAGATTTTTCAATAAGAAAAGAAGAGACTGAGACATAAGTAGTTCAGCCTCTACTATACCTGAACGATTGAGAGTTCATAACTTTTAATCGCTCAGGTTTTTTGGTTGATTGTGAAAACAATGTTGGAAACAGGGTGGAATGGAGCGTAGCGCAATGGAACGAACGTGTTGAGACAAACCAAAGAGATGGGAACAGCTAGTGTTCGTCTTTTAGAAGCAATCATTGTGTTATGTCCCAAACTCTTTGTTGTGGATCCTAATTTCTTATGCGTATAAATGACTAGGAAGAGGTAGCCAGCAATAAGAATTAAAATGACAACCTCAGGCTGAATGGCTAAGATAAAGCCAGCAGTGAAACTAAGTAGTCCGCCAATCAAGCTAGAGAGGCCAACTAGTTTGCTTGCTTTTTCTTTATTACGTATACGACGCTCGTTAAATCCAGGAAGCAACCATATTTGTTTTTTTATGCCGATGAAGTAAGCTAGGATGAAAAGAATGAAGCTAATCAGAATTAGGTTATAATTGATGAAAAGCAAAATGAACACGTCCTTTTTACAACTAATGTATGGTGAAGATAGTCGAAGTAGTACAAGGTAATAGGGGGATTTCATATATGTTTTACCCAAAAGGTAATCCACCGTTGCTATAATAGAAGCTAAGAATAAGAGAATAAAGGGGAGCGATTGATGAAAAAAGTAATTTTTACGCTTTTGGGGTTAGCGATTGTCGCTGCAGGAGTGATGGTATACATGCTTCAACATCATGAAGCAAAATCCTATGCAAAGGAAATAAAGCCCCAGGTAATCACGCATTTACAAAAAGAATTTCATGACGTTTCATCCGTCACGTTTACGGAAGAAAAGCTGTTATCTAAGAAAAGAATACAAATAAGTGGTTACGTAAATAACAACAAAGCGCTTGGCTTTTCCGTAACGACCTCGTATCCAGCCGGAGATATTGAAAGTGAGCTCGTTGTAGATCAAGCACTTTTTGATCAGCTGAAATAAGAAACCATTCTTTTTTATTAAAAATACCTAACACAATAGTAAATCATCCCCAAAACGTGCAATTATTTTGTTATGTTCCAAACTCTTCTTCGTTATACAAAACATTCATAGGCAGTGAAGGTGAGGATGCTCCATATCCACCTTCCATGCTCCGACATTTACATACAGAAAAACCGTTGGTAAACACTACTCTCCTATTTTCTAACCATATCTTTGTACTTAGTTGAGGTTTGGGTCTAAATACTCATCTGATAATTAGGTAATTTAAGGTAATTTCCCTATTTACCTTTCAAGTCTACATGTTAACCTAATGGTAAGTACATAGGAGTAGAAGTAATATTGATTTAAAAATTAAACGTATGTGTTAATTAACTACATCATCTTGTCAGGAGGAGTACTCATGGATCAAGCACTATTACCAAACGGGTCTGTTGTATTGTTAAAAGGGGGAGACAAAAAGCTCGTCATTTATGGACGTAAGCAAATGTCTCTTGGAGAAGAGCAACAAATTTATGATTATATCGGCGTTCCGTACCCAGAAGGGTTCATTAATGAACAGTACACATACGTATTTAATCACGCAGCGGTTGAGCAAGTAGTGTTTGAAGGTTATCGTGATGAAGATGAAGTCAAGTTTCAAGATGTACTACAGCAAGTACCAAAGCAAAAGCCAGAATAAGATAGGTAAATGAAAAGCCCTCTTCACATCGTGAAAAGGGCTTTTGCTGTTTACAGGCTAATTTCTTTTCCTTCTTTACGTTTTCTTCTATACTCAGCAGTTGCTGTGAAAAGTACGTCTGAAGAAGAGTTGAGCGCTGTTTCACAAGAATCTTGTAAAACACCGATGATGAAGCCCACCGCAACGACTTGCATCGCTACATCGTTTGGAATTCCGAATAAGCTACATGCTAATGGAATTAATAGTAAAGACCCACCAGCTACACCAGATGCTCCGCAAGCTGATATTGCAGCTACGATGCTAAGAATAAGTGCTGTACCAAAATCAACTTCGATGCCAAGCGTATTAACAGCTGCAAGTGTTAATACAGAAATTGTAACGGCTGCACCGGCCATGTTAATTGTTGCGCCTAGTGGAATAGATACTGAATATGTATCTTTATCTAAATCTAGCTTTTTACATAGATTCATATTCACTGGAATGTTCGCAGCAGAGCTACGCGTAAAGAATGCCGTAATCCCGCTTTCACGTAAGCATTGTAAAACAAGTGGATATGGATTTTTACGAATATTAATAAAGACGATAATAGGGTTAACAACAAGAGCAATAAAGAACATGCATCCTAATAAAACTACTAAAAGCTTTCCGTAATCAAGCAATGCCGATAAGCCGTTTGTAACAAGGGCTTCAAATACAAGGCCCATAATACCAAGCGGTGCTAGATTAATAACCCAGCGAACGATTGTTGAAATGGCATCTGAGAAGTTGCCAATCATATTTTTGGTTGTATCAGGTGCATGGCGAAGCGCAATACCAAGTACGATTGCCCACGCTAAAATGCCGATATAGTTAGCGTTCATCAGTGCATTTATAGGGTTGTCCACTATATTGAACAATAGCTTTTCCAGTACTTCACTTAACCCACCTGGAGGCTCAAATCCTTCAACGCCGCTTTCTTTAAGCTGTAGCGTTACGGGGAAAATAAAGCTTGCGATGACGGCAACAAGTCCAGCTAGGAATGTGCCGATTAGGTATAAGCCAATAATAGGCTTCATATTTGTTTGCTGCCCATTTCTGTGCTGTGCGATTGCGTACATAACTAAAAATAATACCAATACAGGCGCAACAGCTTTTAGCGCACCTACAAATAGCGCACCAAAGATTGTAACGAGTTTAGCTCCTTCAGGAACCGTTAACGCCAGAACGACACCGACGATAATCCCGATTACAATTCGAGTAACTAGACTAATTTGATTCCATTTGTGCAATAAGTTTTTCATCATTTGTTCCTCCGATTAATGCTTCATATCCTACATACTGCTCATACGTAAAAGTAAGTTTACCATGAAAAATATTGATTGTGAATGTGAAGAAATAAAATCTTTATAATTTTTAGAAAGTTTTTTCTTTGTACAAATGTCCACTCCACTAAAACAACCGCTTGCATGATTATATGTTATAAAAGAGAAAAATGCTAGTGTAAATTTTTATAAATAACAGAAAATTGTTTTTTTGGAATAAAGAAAAAGCACAAAATCAGGCGTGAGGCGTGCAGCCTGATTTTGTGCTACGTTGTTTCTCGTATAACCAGTGTGGCTTTATAAAGCTTACGTCGAGGAGGCATTTCATTCTGATGTACGCGGAGAGCAAGTGCTTTAGCTACGTCCTTTGCAATTGTTTGTAGAGGGTAATCAACCGTTGTGAGTAAAGGAATGCTCGCGCGTCCAATGGAATGGTTGTCAAAGCCCATAATTGATACATCTGTCGGAATGTTAACGCTATGTTTTCGTGCACTATGAAGCAAACCCATAGCTACAAAATCACTTCCTGTCAACAGGCCATCTGGATAATCTTCAGTTTGAAAAAGTGTATCTCCAAGCCGAAGTCCGTCGTCAATTGTCATAACCCCGTTTCTTTTCATATCGGGTGAGTAGGTGATCCCTGCATCTTTTAAAGCGTGCTTAAATCCGCACAGCCTTTTTTGTTGAAGCGGCGTCTGTTCATAATCCATACAAAGTAAAAGGCGCGTTCGACCTTGTTTGAGTAAATGGGTCGTTGCATCAAATATCGCTTGTTCTTCATCTACTGAAAAGACGTCGAAAAGGTTTCCAGGAGCTTGTTCATTGCAAATGATGACGATTCTATTGCCTACCAACTCCTTGATTTCTTGTTCAGATAATAAAGTATGTGTCACAACCAGAGCGTCCATTTCTTGCTGTGCGAGCTTGTCATAGACATAACGCTCTTCTGATGGTTGAAAATCGCTTTGATAAATGACCGTTTCGTATCCAGATTGGCGACAGGCTTCTGAGAGTGCACTGATTAACTGACTAAAATAAGGGTGATCGACGGTAGGTACCAATAAGCCAATAAGCTGGTTTTGCTTCTTGCGCAAGTGAACGCCTCGCGCATTTCGCTTGTAACCAATTTGCTGGATGGCTTTTTCTACTTTTTCTTTGCTTTCTTGTGAAACGTGGGGATGGTGATTTAACACGCGTGAAACGGTGGATTTGGATAAACCGCTTATACGAGCAAGATCCAGAATTGTTGTCATAAAAAACCTCCATTTAGTCGTTGACCTGGGAACGTTCCCAGCGTGTATGCTGAAAAAAAGCAAAAGGAGAGGGAAACATGAACAAAAAAACATATCCTCATGGAAAAGAGACGCACGCACTTATTTTCTTTGATTTTGACGAAACATATTTTCCGCATGCCTGCACAGTGGAACAGCTTTCGATGCTGCAACAACTGGAGAGGTATTTACATGATGTGTGTAGTCAATATCACGTGAAAATTGGTTGGGTAACCGGCAGTAGCATCGCGCATATTGAGTCGAAAATGAAGAAAGCGAACTTAACATATTTGCCTCATTTTATTTCCAGTAATCTTGGAACAGAGCTATATATGGTTGATGAAGAAGGAAATAAGAATAGCTTACCAGAATGGCAAGCTAAAATTGACGCTTCCGGTTTTTCAAAGGAAACTGTTCAATCGCTTTTACATCAGCTTCGCACTGATTATGAGGTTGTCTTAACGCCTCAAACGCAGTTTGGTCAACAAGGGTATAAAATGAACTATTACTATTATACAAAATCAGAGCAAAATACTCATTCAGTCTTGAAGGTTATTAGGAAGTTAGCGGATGAATACGCAGTGGAAGTAAATATTAATCGATGCAATCCAAAAGCAGGGGACCCCGAAAATGCGTACGATGTTGATTTTATTCCAAAAGGTACAGGAAAAGCAGCCACCGTTCATTTTATGAAAGCATACTATGACGTTGCTCATCACCGAACGCTCGCTTTTGGAGATAGCGGAAACGATATCGACATGCTAAAAGCAGTGGAGCACGGCTATTTGCTTTTTAATGCGACTGATGAAGCGAAAGGTCTTCATGATCAACATGCATCGTCTGCTTATGGAGAGGGTATTATGGAAGTGTGTCAACAGGTTTTTACTTCGATGAAATAACAAAAACACCGGCTGCAGGCTTGCAGTCGGTGCTTTTGTTATTTTAAAAACTTCTGCACATACGGTGTAACCATTGGCTTTACGTGAGCATACAAATCTTTTGCCTGCTGGGCACCACCGGCAATCTTTGCATAGTCCATGTTACCTTGGTCATCTTGAAAATAAGACATCCATTCCGCTACTTGAGATCTTTTTTGAGGACGTCTTCTCGCAAATCCAGGTAATGGAAAAGCAGGTCTACGACGAGGTCTGTTTGAAAACATTTCTTCACCTTCTTCTAGTTGTTATAACGTATTATATGAACGAAAAGAGAAGAATGGAAAGGTTCCTGTCCTAGACCTTTGAAAATAAATAATAAAGGTTTGAAAAATGTTAAGAAAACAGAGTCGACAAATCCATGAACTTGTTAGACAAAACATGACGCTTTCTCGATAAAACGGCGCTATTTCCCTAGAAATTGTTGCAAACGACCTCTTTATTTGTAGAGATTTTACGTACGAAAGTCCCGTTTGATAGGCATAATCCCCTTTATAATAAAGGTAAGTGAATGCTGAAAGGAGCGGTTGAATGAAATGGACAAGCGGTATTGTAGTAGGAGCTTTTGCGGCATGTAGCGCAGTGATGGTAGCAGGTGTTCAGCATTGGGAAACAAAAATAGAGGGGCAGGCACAGGCAGCAGTCGTGGAAACGGCACAACCTCATCAAAAGCAGTTTTCTGGTGTATCAAGCTATACAAAGCATTTACCCCCATTTTTGGTTAGTGCGATTGAAGATACGTTTATAAAAGACAAGCCCATCTCACTTGTGCTGGTAGCGAGGGAAGAGGACGAGTGGGCATCTTTCGTAAAGAAATCTTTAGAAGATACATACGGACAAGACGTGTTTCACATCCAAATCTATTCGTATCATGATCAAACAACAAAAGAGCTCGTTCATTCTTCTTTTCAGCAAGACTTACAAAAGCTAAATCCGACCCTTGTTTTAGCTGAGGTTCCGATGTTGGAAGACCAGAAGGAGATGCCGATTGATGATGCGCTGCCCGAACTTCAAGCGTTCATTTCGCAAGTGAAAGAATTAAAAACAGCATTTATCCTTCAGCCGTCATCACCGTATGCTTCACAATATGAATCTTATGAAGAAGCGGTAGCAGCCGTCGGAGGAATGGCGAAGGAGAATCACGTTCACTATCTCAATCACGCTCCGCTATGGCCTTATGAAATCTCTCCTTATGTCACAAAAGAAAGTAAGTTAACGAAGGAAGGCAAGCGGCTGTGGGGTGAGCATCTAAGCAGCTGGTTTACAGGGAAATAAACGAGCAAAAAAGCATGAATGTTTTCATTCATGCTTTTTTGTTTGGAGAACGAATAAGCTGTTCTTTGTTAATGGTTCCAGGAGGTTGTTCAAGCCACTGGTTTTTAATCATAATATCTGCTCCAGCTTTTGCATAGCGTCCAATTTCAAACGACATTCTTTCGTAATTTAAAGCAAGGTCGCTTCGCTGGCTAGCTGCAGCTGCCGTTGCGTAATTACCTATACCTGTAGCGCTCAGTAAGCTCATGTGAAACATCATCAGCTTTTCAGAGAACACTGGAGTTGTTGAATCCGTGATGTAAAGATCTGAGCTCATTGGTGCGGCGATATGATCGTTTAAAAGCGTATCAGCAAATAGCTTAATATGCTTTTGGGAGATTTCATTTCCTCTCATCATAAACTGCTTTACCTCTTTGGACGTAGCCGTTTGAGCAAAGCTTAAGCAAATCTTATAGCCAATTAAGTTCGTTTGGATATTTAAAAACAAATGTGAAATCTCAACCGCATTTACGGGACGGTTTTTGCTGAACAAGTGAAAGCCGCTTATGTACTCCTTACTATCAATGTAATCGACTTCACTTGGAACGCAAATGTAAGGTGGGCGTGTGAGAATTCCCATTTCAAGCGCCAGCTTTGTCGTTTTTTCATAAAAAGAGGCCGTTTTATACAAAGCGGTTGAAAAATAGTCAATTAAGTCATATCGAGCGCTCATAGCTAATGAGCCGCTGTAGCCAACCATTCCAGCTTTTGACATGTGATTGAGATAGCTAAGACAAAACGTATCCGTATATAAACGGGGAGCGTTCACATTTACGTCTTGCTTCCCAAATCCATTTGGAATTGCAAACTTTTCTTGTTGAAATAACTTCTGCAAACTGCTTACATGCTCAGAGGACATCGTTAAAGCCTCTTTTACAAGCGCGTGAATATCTTCATCTTCAATATGAGTTAACATATAAGCTAAAATACATGTTGCCATGCTGTCATTCATATAAGCTGTCCATAGAGATGCAATTTCAGCTGATGTTAAATTGGGTAAGTGTTTTTCCATTCCTATTCCTCCAGTATCATTAGTTTTTCTCAAAGAGCAGAAGATTATGAGAAGTACTTCATCAGAATATGCTCTGCAAGAAAATGTTGACTTTATGAACGGTATGGGAAGGTAGGTGTTTTTAGCATGTTCCCGCAGGAGTCGAGTGTCCTACGCTCCCTTCCATCCTGTTCCAAACTGGTTTTCCCACTCAACAAAAAGCCTGAACGATTAAAAGTTGTGAACTCTCAATTGTTCAGGCATAGTAGGGGTTGAACTACCTATGTCCCAGCCTCTTTTTTAGGATAACTGAAGCTTGCTTGTAAGCTGTTGAACCTCTACTTCAGTTTGCGGGTATTCAGCTTTTTTAATGCTAGCAAACGCTGCTTTATATTGCTTACGCATAAGTGAAAGGTCCTCGAATGTTAAGTTTGTTTGTACAGTGTTCGATAGCTCATTTAATATCGGTTTTGCTTTTGTGAACGATGGAACGGTAGCCACTTGTTTTATAATCGCTTTGACAACAAGTATCTGCCGGTCGTGAGCAGAGAGTACATCTTGTTCATGGACAGGCTGAAGGTATGCCAAAGCTTCCTCACCGGTCAGCTTCACTTCACCAGCTGGAAATGTACGCTCATCGTTCGTAAAGGCAGTGGGGTTGTTAATTACAATACCGTCAAGCTTATCAACAATTGTTTTAATGCTTGTTTGATCGATCATGGCATAATAGTCAATTGGAATACCTAGCGTCTGCTCAGCATTTTGTAAGAGCTGTTCTGTAGACTGGGCATTGTCTTTCAAGATAGAAGCTACGGGAATATTGGTCATATGAACATCTGCATCTTTCTTATTAATGGTCATATGCACAAAAGATGTATGTTCTTCGTTTTTTGTAATTAAAAGTGCAGAAATGGGTTTTCCTTGTTTTAACGCTTCTTCTGATAAAGGCTCTTTATGAGACAAAGGTACGTATGCATCATTCATAGCAGCTTTAACCGTTTCATATCCAAACATGCTTGTTCCAACAAATCCAATTAACAAAAGCAGAACAAGGCCACCAATCCATTCTTTTTTTGCTTTACTACTCATTGTGTCACCTTTTCTTTTTACAGTTTCGTTTTTATTATTTCCACGGAGGGTATAAGCTTAAACAAGAACAAAATGTTGAAAAGAAAGGAAGGTGGTTGCACTAAAAAAAGATAGCCATTACGTGCTACCTTTTTCGATACTCTTTTGCATATTGTTTTAATGTATCTAATAATAACTGCTGCTGGTTTTCATCTGTAAATGCTTCAATCCCGTATAAAAACTCATGATTTGATTTTTCTTTCCAGACGGCCAAACCAGTGATTGTAAGGTTTTCATCCAGTAAAGAAAAGTTAACGGTAAGCTCAATAGGTTTTTGAAATACTGGAAGATCTAGTGGTGTGATTAGCTTCATCCCTCTTGGTGATAAATCAATAATGGCAAGTGGACCCAGTTTACTTTCGATGTCTTTTCCATCGTATTTTTTAATGAAAAACGTGCCAACAATGGGCTTTGCAAATGTAAAACGAAAAGGCTCTTCACGCTTATATTGCATAAAACAGCTCGCTCCTTTTAAGTAGGGAATAAATGGAGAAAAATGCATCCTTCAGCTGATGTATTCCTTGCTTTCTTCACATATAGTAAGAGAGAGGCCGCTTTTGCTACTATTTCTCACTACACTATATCGGTCAGTTACATTAAATCTATAGAAAAAGAAAAGGTATTGTCAATATTTTATGAAATTTATGCATTCTTTTGTATCGAAATATAAAGAAATGTTATGACTGAAACGAATAGGTGACAGTGTAAATAAAATAGTAGACAATAAGCATAGTAGGGTAGAGGGAGTGACAGAGGTTGAAGAAAGTAAAACAACGCAAAGAAAAGCGAATACTGTTTGACAAAAGTCAATTAGCACCGCTTAAAGTTGATTTGGAGACTAAAAAGCTGCTAGCTGAAGTTGGGCTACCGCGAGATGTTGCTCCATTGTTTGAATTCATGTCCTCTAAAAATCAGCTATGCACTTTGTGTGAGACGCTTCATTTATCTGCTCGCTATCAGCTTTATTGGTTTTTAGGGATGACAAAGCTAGGCGATCCTATCTGTTTACATGGTGACAATGGCAACATTGTACTGTTAGATGTTTCAAACGATGACTGCGAGCGTCTAATCAACTCATCGCTTGTACAGTTTTTACAGTTTGTTGAACTATTTTACGAATATATCCAGCCTTTCGTATTACGAGATGAACGTCCCGAAGTTGATGGTCATGTTCCAAATATATTAATTCGCGAAATGCGCGAGCGTTTTGAAGAAATTGATAAAGAAGCGATGAAACCCCATAGCTTTTGGAAATTGGAATTGGATTCGCTTTCAAAGTAAACCTCGCTTTGCAACGAGGTTTTTCTATGTCCGATTCATGCTTACGGTAAACTTATAGCGATCTGCACGGTACGCTGACCTCACAACTTCTAGCGGCGTGCCATCTTCTAAGTATGTGTAACGTTGAATCAGAAGGATAGGGGATCCCTTTGCTACCTGCAAGTGTTCCGTTTCGTTTTCTGTAGCCACAATGGCTTCTAACGTTTGTGTAGCATGTCCAATTTTTAATTCGCGTTGCTGTTCGACATAGTCATAAAGCGATTGTTGGATAATGGCTTCCGTCACGCCTTTGATTAGATTAGCGGACATATAGACTGTTTCAATGGCCATTGGAATTCCGTGCGCCAATCGAATACGTGTGATTTCATAGACGGGGTGATGCACTTGAATCGAAAGCTGAGACGCAATTTTTGCTGTAGCGGGAATAATTTCAAAGTGAAGCAAGCGGCTACTTGGCGTGAAGCCCCTTGCCTTCATATCTTCTGTAAAGCTCGTTAAGCCTACAAGCTGCTGCTCAATTTTTTGTTCAGAAACGAACGTTCCGCGTCCTTTTTCACGATATAAAAGGCCTTCATTTACAAGGTTTGTAATTGCTTGTCTTACTGTCATACGGCTAATTTGAAACTGTGTTGCATACTCTCGCTCGGATGGAATTGCATCGTGAGGTTTAAGCTCTCCGTTTTCAATTTGAGAACGAATTCCATCTTCAATCTGTGTGTAAATCGGCAGAGGTGAATTTTTGTCAATCATGCACAATTCCTCCTTTACATCGATCATACTACAATCTGCTATAAGTTTGTACGAGATAATGCCTTCTCATCAGCGATAATTGTAACAGCCTGATGGTTCTTTAAGATGGAAGCAGGAAACTCTTCCGTTACTGTTCCTTCAAGTAAATGATAGATGGCATCTGCTTTATCTTCTCCAGACGCTAATAATAAAATTTCAGTGCTGTTCATAATAGATGAAATGCCCATGGTTATGGCATGAGTCGGTACTTCATCAATGGATGAAAAGTAACGAGCGTTTGCTTGTCTTGTAGAAGAAGCAAGCGTGACCACATGTGTTTTAGATGAAAAAGGCGTACCTGGTTCATTAAAGCCAATGTGCCCGTTATGACCAATTCCTAAGATTTGGAGGTCAATGCCACCAAGTTGTTCAATAAGAGCTTCGTAGCGCTCACATTCTGCTTCTGCATCTTCTGCTGTCCCATTTGGAATAAATGTTTGATTAAGAGCTACATCGAGGTGACCCAAAAGCGTATCCACCATATAGTAACGATAGCTGTTTGGATTATCAGCAGAAAGGCCGACATACTCATCTAGATTAAATGTGTGCACTTGCTCATAAGACGTTCCATTTGTTTGATGGTCTTGAATAAGAGCTTCATATAAACCTTTAGGTGTTCCACCAGTAGCTAAACCAAGCGTGATTGAAGGATCACTCTTTACTTTGTTAATAATAATACCAGCTGCGGTTTGGCTCATTTCTTTATAATCTTTTACTGAGATGATATTCATTATTGTTCCCCCTGTTCATATGCGATATGTCCACGACACACTGTAAGCTGCACGTCGAAGTTTTTATTCAGTACAACGCAATCTCCATCTTTTCCTACCTTTAAACTGCCTTTACGGTTGAAAACACCAATTTGCTTTGCTGGATTAACAGCAGTCATTTGGATAACGTCTGATACGCTACAGCTGGTAAAGTCTATCATGTTTTTCATTGCGTCATTCATTTTTAAAATGCTGCCTGCAAGCGTTCCATCCCCTAATGTAGCCATTGTTTCGTTTACGTGAACGGGCTGACCACCAAGGTCATAAACACCGCTTTCCAACCATTTAGCACGTAGTGAATCAGTGATTAAAATTAAGCGCTCGCTTGAAATTTGCTGATAGGCAAGCTTGACCATTTCTTTATGTGAATGAATGCCGTCAGCAATAAGCTCTGTATAGAGCTCTTCGCGCAGGTAAGCTGCACCTAGTACGCCTGGCTCACGGTGATGAATGCCGCGCATCCCGTTGTATAGGTGAGTTACGTGCGATGCCCCAGCTCCAATAGCTGCAACTACTTCTTCATACGTAGCATCTGAATGTCCAATTGAAGCAACTACGTTTGTTTGGTTTAAGTACTTCACAAGCTCAGTTCCACCTAATTCTTCAGGAGCAAGCGTCACAAGTCGAATATGATGTTGTGCTAAATCTTGCCAGCGCTTAAACTGCTCAACGCTTGGCTGTTGAATATGGTGGAGAGGCTGAGCACCTGCTCGCTTGGCTGAAATAAAAGGGCCTTCTAAGTGAATGCCTAGCGCTTCTGCTTGGGCGTTATTTTGGTTGTTTGTAATAAAATGTCCGCATGCGATCAGAGCATCGTTAATGGCTTCTACAGACTGCGTCATTGTAGTCGGAAGAAAGCTTGTTGTTCCTTCTTTTGGAAGGGTAGCAGCCATTGTTTTCAACGCATCTTCTGTTGCGTCCATCGCATCTGCGTTCCCAGCTCCGTGAATGTGGACGTCGATTGCTCCTGGAACGACGATGAAATCAGGAGAATACTCAATAACTCGATCGTTTGAGCTCTTTTGATAATCGTGAATACTACCTAGCTCAGTTATTAACCCGTTTTCTATTTTCAGATATCCGTTTGGATAGACGGTTGTTTCGCCATAAACCGTTACGTTGTAAATGACCAGCGGTTTGTTCATAACATAAGTCTCTCCTTTGTCTTTGTCGAATGTATATGATTAGTGTAGCTCTTTTGAAATTAGTTGTCTATACCAGTTGTGATTTTTTATGTTGTAAGAACTGTTAACACTTATATAAAGGTAATGAAAGCGCATAATTGGTATAGACAACTAGAACACCTCATGGTAGGATGTTAGTAAATATAGAGATAAGGGGATGAAGAAATGTTCCAATTTTTACAACGTGTAGGGAAGTCGCTTATGCTACCCATCGCCGTCTTACCTGCCGCAGCGCTATTGCTGCGCTTAGGTCAACCTGATTTATTAGATATCCCATTTATGGCGCAAGCAGGAGATGCTATCTTCGCTAACTTAGCACTTTTATTTGCTCTTGGAATTGCAGTTGGGTTATCCAAAGATGGAAGCGGAGCAGCTGCTCTTGCAGGTGTCATTGGTTATTTCGTTCTAACAAAAGGAGCCGTTGCGCTTGATAAAACGATTGATATGGGCGTACTTGGTGGAATTGTAGCCGGTATAGTTGCGGGTCTTTTATACAATCGTTTTTCAGATATAAAACTGCCGGAATGGCTAGGGTTTTTTGCTGGTAAACGCTTTGTACCAATTATCACGTCGGTTGTGATGCTTGCTATCGCCGGTTTGTTTGGCGTTATTTGGCCTCCAATCCAAGATCAAATTAACAACATTGGTGAATGGCTAACGGGTGCTGGTGCTCTTGGTGCAGGTATTTTTGGTTTTTTAAACCGTATGCTGATCCCACTAGGGCTACATCATATTTTGAACAGCTTAGTGTGGTTTGTATTCGGGGAATTTAACGGAGCGACAGGGGATTTAAATCGCTTCTTTAAAGGAGATCCAACAGCGGGAACGTTTATGACAGGTTTCTTCCCAGTGATGATGTTTGGTCTTCCAGCAGCCGCGCTTGCGATGGTAGCAGCTGCTAAAAAAGAAAAGCGAAAGCTCGTATCAGGAATGCTTATTGGACTAGCATTTACCTCATTTTTAACAGGAATTACAGAACCAATTGAGTTTTTATTTATGTTTATTGCCCCTGTTTTATACATAGTACATGCTTTGCTAACAGGAATTTCAATGGGGCTTGCCGTCATGCTTGATATTCATCACGGCTTTGGTTTTTCAGCAGGTGCCATTGACTATTTCTTAAACTTTGGAATTGCGCAAAAGCCACTGCTACTGGGAGGAATCGGCCTCATCTATGCAGCGACTTACTTCGCGTTATTTTACTGGCTGATTAAAGCGCTTAATTTAAAAACGCCTGGCCGCGAAGACGATGAAACAGATGGTGAAGAAGCGGTGGTATTATCAGATGATAAACATGTAAACATGGCTGCTCATTTTATTGAAGGTTTGGGTGGAAAAGAAAATCTTGTTGAAATTGATAACTGTGCAACACGCTTGCGTCTACAGGTAAAAGACTCGAGTGCGGTTAATGAAGGGCAGCTTAAGAAGAACGATGCTCGCGGTGTGATGAAGGTTGCAAAAACGAGCGTTCAAGTCATTGTTGGAACGGAAGTAGAGTTTGTAGCTAATGCGATGAAGCAGCTTGTTCGAGGCGAAAAAGTAATGGCAAGTGCATCAGTGAAAGGTGATCCAAAGCCAAGCGAAGGCGTGCTTGACGAATTTAGCTTACCGTTTGAAGGGGTGGTTATGCCGCTTGAAAAAGTCCCTGACCAAGTGTTCTCTGCTAAGCTGATGGGCGATGGTTTTGCGATTGAACCTGTTAATAATGCGCTTCATTCACCAATTTCAGGTGAAGTCATTAGTATTTTCCCAACCAAGCACGCGTTTGGTTTGAAAACAGATACTGGGCTAGAATTATTAATTCATGTTGGAATCGATACGGTTGAGCTAAAAGGTGAAGGGTTTACAACACTCGTGAACGAAGGCGAACGTATTGAGCCAGGCACACCGTTATTACAAATCGATCTCGATTATGTGAAAAAGAATGCTACGTCACTTGTTACACCTGTTGTGTTTACTAATTTACCAGAAGGAAAAGAAGTAGAGATTAGAAAGACAGGTTATCAAAAACAAGGTGCGAAAGGTGTTATCAAATTATTATAATGAAGAGGCTGGGACATAAGTAATTCAGCCAATGATAAACCTGAACGATTGAGAGTTCATAACTTTTAATCATTCAGGTTTTTTGCTGATTGTGAAAAACAATGTTGGAAACAGGGTGGAATGGAGCGTGGGACACTCGACTCCTGCGGGAAAGAGAGGGAAAACGGAGATCCCGCGGAAAGCGAGTGACCGTAGCGTAATGGAACGAACGTGTTCAGACAAACCAAAGAGATGGGAACAGCTAGTATTCGTCTCTTAGAAGCAATCATTTTGTTATGTCCCAAACTCTTGGTACAAACGATAAAATGAGCTATGATATACTAAAAGAAGTAAGTACAGATAAGGGAGAAGTTGTATGAACGAAACGTCAGTTACAAAAATTATTCTTATGCAAACAGAAAAGTTAGCTCGTCAGTACGGCTATGATTTTTTATATGAACCGCAGGGAGATAAAACGCTTTGTCAAATTATTCAGCGAGATGAAGATGGCTCGATTTTAGGAACGCCGCTTAGCTTTCATATCGACATGAACGAAGAGAAAGGAATTGGCCAAATTAGCTATTATCATGAGCAAGGGGAATTTAAAAAGCAAGATGTAAGTGTATTTGAAGAAAACAGCTTAGTTAACGTATTTCTATTTATTCAACAGCGACTTCAAATTAATTCGTAAGAGAGGCTGGGAAATAAGTAATTCAGTCAATGATAAACCTGAAAGATTGAGAGTTCCTCCCCGCGGAAAGCGAGTGGCCGTAGCGCAATGGAACGAACGTGTTCAGACAAACCAAAGAGGTGGGAACAGCTAGTGTTCGTCTTTTAGAAGCAATCATTTTGTTATGTCCCAAACTCTTTTTTATTGTGAAAAAAGGCTCGTTTTCCTTTCTTTTAACATGATGCTAAGTCAATGTTCATATACATATCATCGTTGAGCTTTTGGAAGATAGGAAAAAATGGAGTAAAAAGGAGGAGAAGTGATAGCCTTCTATCGAACTATAAAAAAGATCTACTTCGTTAGGAACTGACAGATTCATATTTTTGGTAAAATTTAATGAATTTGGTTTTAATCTGGTTATATAGGGGAATGAAAAATGAGTCTTTGTATCTGTTAGGTATCTTCTTTTTATCAGCTAAATGAACTAAAAAATGTCTTTTTTTGTCGAACGACTAGAAATACTGGTAATGATTCCTTATCATGTACAAGGGACCAAACAAACAATTATTTACAGGAGGATGTAAAACGTATGAGCGATGAAAACAAAACAAGAGAAGAAACTGCTGCTTCCTTAGAAACAGCTCCAGCTCCGAGAAAAGCACCAACAAAGTTAATCATCGGATTGGCGATTTTATTTGTGCTTATTGGTGCAGCGGTTACGTTTGGCTATGTATTCACGAAATCACCAAAGCAATTATATTTAATATCTGAAGTGAATACATACAACAAAATGGCCGAAGAAATTGAAACGAAATATGGCGAAAGCTTAGCATTCCAAGAAAAAGCACTAGAGCAACCATCAAGCTCAGCGGCTTCTATCAGCGGTGATTTTTCAATGAACTCACTTGCTGCTGATCCATCTTATCAAATGATTCAAGATATGATTAGCAAATCGACGATTAATGTAAAAACAGAGCAAGACCCTAAAAAGCAAGAAACATATGGTTCATTAACGCTTGATATTGGTAACACAAAAGCACTTGACGTAGAAGGTTATCAAACAAAGGAACAAATTGGTTTTAAAGCACCAATTTTAGCAAATCAATTCTTCTATTTAAACCTTGATGAGTATGGTCAGGTTATGCGCATGTTTGACCCATCATATACGGGTCCAGATAAGCTAGAACTAAACCAAATTAAGGTGGAAGATTTAGAACTAACGGAGAAAGAAAAGAAAGCAATTGCAACAAAATACGGAAAGTTCTTCTATGATAACTTAGATGAAGACTACTTTACAAAAGAAAAGAACGCTGAGTATAAACAAGGTGATGAAACGTTAAAATTCACGCGTCTAAAGCTTGAAATGAACCAAGAACAAACGGAGAAATTTGTTCAAAAGCTTGTAGCGGAAATGGCAAAGGATGATGAGCTACAAACAATCATTGCAAAACGCGTTGCAACGATTGCTGAATCATCTGCTGCAACAGATCCAGAAATGGCTGAATTAACAGATGAAAAAGAAGTGAAAAAACAGCTAAAAGAAGGCTTGGACGAATTTAAAACAGATGTGAAAGATCTTAAATTCCCTAAAGGCTTTAAATCAACAGTTTACATCAATGATGATGAAGTAATTGTGGATCGTAACGTAGAGTTTGCTGCAACTTCAGCTGATGACAAAGACAATGTAGGAAATGTAAAAGTAGCAACAAAAGATGTAGAATACGCGGACAACAAGCGTGCTCAACAGCTAGCTCTTACGATTGGAAATGACAACAATGATAGCAAAGTAGAGCTTGATGTGACAAACGACATTACAGCTGACGGAGAGAAGAGTTCTGAAAAGTTAGTTGCTAGCGTTAACGCTTCTGATTCAACAACAGAAGACCTAAACTTAAAGTTCACAATGGATTCAGTTGTGAATGGAAAAACGGATGCGAAACAAACAGCTGATCGCAAATTCACGCTTGACTTGGGTGATCAAGCTCCTGGCTACACGTTCAGCGGTGACCTTAAGCAAGATCAAAACATTGATGCTTCAAAAGGAAAGTCAGATTACAAGTTTGATATTAACTTAAAAGTTGGTATGCCGACAGATTCAGCTGATATCAACTTAAAGATTAACTCAAATTCTGAATTAAAAGACGCGGCGGATATTCCAGCAATTGATTCTAAGAACGGTAAAAACGTAAAAGATATTACGCCAGTTGATTTAATGAAGATTCAAGAAGACTTCTACACAAACTTACAAGGTTTAATGATGGATCTTGATATTTCTTAATCTTAACAGTTAGTAGTTCATACAAAAGCGGATGACGTGTGCAGCATGTTATCCGCTTTGTTAAATTTATCAGGTTTGCAGTAGGTCTGAATCTACTTGTACAACCATATAGTAAACTATCATACCTAGTTACAATTCTAATGTAATAATGCAGGGAGAGAAGAGCAGGTGAAGATATTCTTTTATTTA
Source organism: Bacillus sp. VT 712 (assembly GCF_001614195.1). NCBI lineage: Bacteria > Bacillati > Bacillota > Bacilli > Caryophanales > Bacillaceae > Bacillus > Bacillus sp. VT 712. The sequence continues at coordinate 32,372 of NZ_LWBK01000031.1, forward strand.
TGCTCATTCACATGGAAGGCGATGCTAAAAAACTGGAAGTCTTTTAGCCTGCTTCTACTTGCTCCTGTTCTATTCTTAATAGGAGCAGGGGTCATACTAACAGAAACAATGGAGGATGAAGCACGGATACAAAAGTTTCCGGTGGCAATTGTCGATGAAGATGATACGCTTCAAACAGAATACGTCATCAAACAGTTAACGGAAAGTGAGCAGTTAAGCTCACTTATCAATCCTGTGTATCCAACAAAAACAGAAGCACAACAAATGCTGTCCAAAGACGAGATTGCGGCGTTTGTTGTTTTACCAGATGGCTTTAGTCATTCGATTGCAACGGGAGAAAACATGCCTCTTGTTGTAGTGGGGAATAAAAACAAGCCGCTTCAAGCCCAGCTTTTTCGCTATGTCATGGATAGCGCAGCTGACTATACATCCGCTGCTCAAAGCGGCATTAATACAATCGATCACTTTCTACAAGAAGAAGGAGCCAGCACGGAAGAGAGACAATCTGAATTTCGTCGCAGCCTTCTTTCATTTGGGCTTCATGTTCTTGATCGTGGAAGCGTGTTTGAAGAACGAATAGCGACGTCTTTATTTCAGCAAGATATGAAGCAGTATTATATTCTCTCGTTCTTTTTAGTACTGCTCATGATTTGGAGCTACAGCAGCATGCTTTTTGTAAAAGGACTTCATTCAAATTCAGTGCTTAAGCGTATGCAGACGCACGGAGTATCCTCACTACACGTTCATCTTGCTCAGTTTAGCAGTATGTTCTTACTCGTTTTCGTTTTAGCGCTAGGATTATACGCAGTAGGAATAGAGAAGCTTGACTTGTCACTATCGTACACGTGGGGGCAACTAATTGGCAGCGTTGCAGCTAGTTCATTCGCTTTTTTAGCAACGTTTGCTCTCTTGCAAGCTATCTTCGTCAGTGAAAAGCTGTATCAGCTAGTAGGCGTTCTGTTCCTTGCTGCAGCTTCTCTTGTAGGCGGACATATTTTACCTAGCGTTTATTTACCAGAGTGGTTGCTAATGCTTCAAACCTGGTCTGTTAACGCCTGGTCGCTGCAGATGATGTTTGGCTTATTTGGAGGCTATGAGTCAGTAGACTGGTCAGAATCAATGAGCTGGCTCGTCGTTTACGGTCTCACTGCTTTTAGCTTGTCGCTCCTCTGGACGGCACTGTTTCAAAAAAGGAGAGTGAGCCTATGAATCTCATGATGGAGAAGCTGAAGGCTATTATCCGAAAGCCATTTTTATTGATACTTCTTCTGGTGCTTCCTGCTGCAGGTGCTTATGTAGGCCAAATGTTTCTTCAAAACGTTGAGAACGATGTGAAGATTCCAGTTGCCATTGCGGATGAAGACCAAAGTAAACTTTCTAAGGAAGTAATCCAGCGAGTTACGACGAATGAGAGAATTAAATTGATAGCTACAACGGCTGATGAAGGAGAAAAAAAGCTTCTCCGAAATGAAGTAGATAGCTTATTTATCGTTCGAGAAGGCTTTATGGATAATATTAAAAAAGAAGATTATGAAGAAACGATTGAGCTGGTGAAAATGCCAGCGTCAGTTGCGACGAGCGTTGTAGAAGAAGTGATTGCTAGTGAAGTAACTCGCTTATCGAGCAACAGTAAAGCTGCTATTCAAGTAGAACGCTTGTATGAACGTTATCGTTGGGAAAAGCCCGAAACCCTATGGGAAGATGCGTATCGCTATACGGACGAGCAGTGGAAGCCAGAACCGTTAATGACCATTCAATATGTGACTGGTGGACAAGAAGGTGCACAACCTGATGAGAAGCAACAGACTATAAATCGCTCTGTTCCGCTGTGGGGCTTTTTGACGCTTGTTGTGTCGCTCATGGCGATGGAATGGGTCCTAAAGGAAAAAGGGCCTATTTTCAAGCGAATGAAGACCTTGCCAAAAGGCGTCATGTCTTATGTGTATCAATCGGTAGCAGCATATGGGTTTGTTTTGATCATCCAAACTGTCCTGAGCTTTTTCTTCTTTTTGAAAGTCGGAGCGGTGACAGATAGCAGAGTACTGCTGCTAATGCTCATATATCTCTGCTTTTGCTTAGCGTTTAGCTTTTGGCTAGCTACGGAATCACGTCACCTCGGGCGCTACTATACCGCAGGATTCTTGATTGCGATGATGCTCAGTATTATCGGGGGCGTATTTTTCCCAATCAGTGACATAGCGGAGCGGCTAGGCGCAATTGCTACATGGATTCCTCAGCATCTATTGGTTACGCAGCAGCTTGTACTTGCTAAAGAACTTTGGATTCAGCTTGGAACAATACTAGTCATCACCATTTTATTATGGTTAAAAGCAGTGTGGAATGTGAGGTCGATTACGTGATTTCAATTGAAAAAGTAAGTAAGCGTTATGGAAGAAAAAAATCATTAAATAAAGTGTCTTTGCATGTAAAAAAAGGTGAGGTACTGGGACTGCTAGGACCAAACGGTGCAGGGAAGTCTACGCTTTTATCCATTTTAGCAACGCTCACTAAGCCTTCGGGTGGCGAAGTGGTCATCAACGGTCAGCGTTTAAAAAAAGCTAAAAAGCACATTCGCAGTCAAATTGGCTACGTCCCGCAAGATATTGCACTGTGGGAAGAACTGACGGTAAAAGAAAACATGCGACTGTGGAGTAAAATGACGGGGCGATCCGTATCAGATGATGAGCTAAAAACACTTTGTAAATCTGTGCAGCTAGAGGGGAAATGGAGCGAAAAGGTTCAAAATTTATCAGGCGGAATGAAGCGGAAGCTCAATATCGCCGTTGCGCTCATTCATAAACCAGCGATTTTACTTATGGACGAGCCGACGGTGGGAATTGATTTGCAGTCGAAAATGGAGATTGGCAGATACATTCAAAAGCTTACGAGAGAAGGAAAAACAGTCATCTATATTACGCATGACTTGAATGAAATTCTAGGTTTATGCCACCGATTTGCTGTGTTAAAAGAGGGAGAAGTACAGTTTATCGGTACGATGGAAGAAGCGAGAACCGCAACAAGACAACACAGTGACGAAGCCGTCATCTATCAGCTCCTTCATCCAGCAGTGCAGCGTGGTTATTAAAAGTCGTCTCTACAAGTTAGGGCGGCTTTTTTATTTGTGATAAAATGTAATATATCACTAACGTCGCATAAATATTGACTGAATTTTCTGTTTTCTTATTTTTCCGTTTGAGAAGAAAAATGAAGACACGTGAACAGAGGTAGTAATCATCCATTTTTTCACTATAACCTTTGGCGAGGGCGACAGAGACGGTTAAACCTTTACGGGACAGCTCTTCCTGCTATTTTTCGAATCCAAATGTGTGCGGATTTCCACGGTGCTGCTTTTAACAACCGACTAATTTGTAAGTACGTCCGTGAACTGT